>CALLIG010000326.1 GCA_938009735.1 uncultured Flavobacteriaceae bacterium | reverse complement strand
GCAATTTTTAAAAACCCAACAAGATAAAGACTCCATTCAGGTAAACCGTATACTGAAAACTCCTCTTTAATAGTTCTAGCATTGCCTCCGCGCCATGGGGTATTCTTGTTATATTGAACAAGCCAAACATTCAAAATACTTAGTCCAACAACAAGCTGAAACGCAATAGTTACATATTTCATTTTCTATTTTTTAGCATATACAATTAGAAGGAGCTCTTTAAAAGGTGACGGCTACCTTTATTTCTATAAAGGAAGTTCGGTGAGAATAGATTTAAAACATTTCAAAAACCACCTTATATGGCTAGGCCAGTACTTTTTAATATACCTGCAAGTTATAAATTTTAATGTCTTGATTTCTTGTATTCACTTAATATAATTTTGACAATTGACTAGCACACTTCAGGGGTGCCGTTCATAGATAAATTAAAAAACACAACACAGTTACTGTAGCACTTTTTGTAATAGTAGTTGAACATTTGGCATTAAAATCATAGCATTTAATTGCATCATAATATGCTCATTGCAACTAGGTATCAACTTAACCAATATTAAAATTATTATAAACAATAGCATGTCTTTGAAAATTCTATTTTGTTTAAGTAAATTTATAATAACATAAACAAAAAAATAAGTTATGGACTTAATTAGCGAAGCATTAGCATTTGAGAAAGCGAAAATGAGCAATATGACTACTAGCGACAGAGTGACTGCCGCAAGAGAAGCAAAACGTTTGATATTAGACTTAAACGAAATCTATAAAAAATCTAAGGATGCCTATATTATGGATGTAATGAAGATTTTAACTGTAAAGAAGAAGAAAATTGAAAGACGTTTAAAAGGAAGACCCGATCCAGCGTTTTAAAATAAGAGTTTAATGGTTCTCCAAAACTACTCCCTATTTTTCTCCAATTTTCAATATTCAATATTTTTACATCAATAATATTTGTTTAATCTTTTGTTAATTATATTAAACAGAAATAACTTTGTTGTAATTTTATAAAAAATTAAAAAAAAATAATATGAAAACATTAAAAACAATTAGTCTATTAACTCTCTCACTCGTTCTTTTTACTTCGTGCGCGGAAAAGAAAAAAGAAAACACCGAAACAACTGAAGAAGATTCGACAGAGGTACTAGCACAAGTAATGGAAGTTGAGGAGGTTGCTCCAAATATTGTAGAAGTAGCAGCAAGCAATGATAACTTTTCAACCTTAGTAGCAGCAGTAACTGCAGCTGATTTAGTGTCAACTTTGAGCAGCGAAGGTCCTTTTACCGTATTCGCACCCGTAAATGATGCTTTTTCAAAACTACCAGAAGGTACCGTAGAAACTTTATTAAAGCCCGAGAATAAAGAAACATTGACAGGTATTTTGACCTATCATGTAGTTTCAGGAAAGTTTGAGGCGGCTGCCGTAATTGATGCAATTAACAGCAACGACGGAAAATTTACAGTAACAACAGTTCAAGGCAATGCTATTGATTTAAGTCTTGCTGACGGTAAAGTTGTTTTAACAGATGCAAAAGGTGGAACAGCTACCGTAGTAATCGCAGATGTCGCTGCATCAAATGGCGTCATTCACGCTATTGATAGCGTAATCATGCCAGAGTAAAACGTATTTGTTATTACAACTTGAAAGAAAGAATAATCTTTTGAGTAAATCAAAATGGGCACAAACCACTATTGATCGTGGTTTGTGCCCTTCTTTTCAAAAATGAATTTTATAAAATATTTAAAAATGAAAAATTTTATTTTAAAGTGGTATCCAATTATTTTAGCATTCATATGCTTATTATATTCTGTAGGACTTGGAATAATGGGCATGAAGGATGAAGCTCAATATTCAGCACATTGGCCAGGTACGATATTACTATTTGCATTAGCCATCAGACAAAGAAGAACAACATGAGCATAGGATTCTTTTTAATAGGTGGTATAATATTCTCCATATACGTAGCATTAACAGTTTGGAATATTTTCTATTCAAGCCGGAAACAAAAGGAAGAAAATTATCCGAATCAGAAGTAAAAATTGATTTTACTTTAGTAAGCACAATCCGTTAAATGGAAGGGCTACCTATGGGGTCGAACTAAAGGGATCTCTTTCAAGTATCAGGAGATAATTGAGCTATTTGCAACTTTATCCTGGAAACGGCATTTCTCCGTCCAACACTTTATCTGAAATCACAGAAGATAAAACAAGTGAGGTGGTCATCTCGCCATAAGCGGCTAACCTACTGTTCAGATTTTGAAGGTGGCTCGGGTTTTTTACATAGCCTTTCATCTGCATACAATCGCGCCCCGTTAGTTGGTAGCACTCAAATATTTCAGGAACAGTATTGATATAGTCCATGAAATTTTGTGTCTGTCCGTAGCGTACTTTAATGGAGATAATTACGCCCAAAGGATATCCTAATGCTTCGATATTGATCTTGGCAGTATAGCCTTCTATAATACCTAAATCTTCTAATTTCTGAATACGTTCTGAAACTGCGGGCGACGATAAGCCGACAGTTTTGGCAATCTCCTTTACCGCCATTCTAGCATCTTTTTGTAACTCCGTAAGAATTGCCCAATTCAATTTATCTATTTGCATGATGTCCTATTTTACACTTACTAATATACTACATATATTTTGAACTTTGTAATTTTTACCAAACATTACATGGCAATAATTAATATTTACTTTATATAAATAGGTTAAACTAATAATATAATTAAAATAATATCTATTACATTATTTATTTAATTATAAAATACACATTACCTCATTTTATTAATACCTAAGCACAAAATACCGTCTAATTTTGAAGTATAAACTAATTAAAGCTTCACATTATGATTGTACAACTGTTTAATATCAAAAAAAGATGTAGCGAATTAACTACAACGGGGTTCATAAATCGGGATTCAAAATCAAGGGCTGTCCTTATTTTATTTGCAGCGCTATTTTTTATAGGAACGTCAATTTCACATAGTCAAGATGTATCTCAATTAGAGCAGCAAACAAACTCCAAAAAAGACAGTCAAAAAGGTCATGATTTTAGTTCCATTAAAAAAGTCGTAAAAATTACAGATAAGGTCGTAATAGATGGCCTAGTCAATGAATCCTTTTGGGATACCATTGAACCGCTACATAGCACGCAAAAGGTGCCAAATGCCGGAGATGAGCCGACTCAAAAAACCGAGATTAGAATTGCCTACGACGAGAAGTACCTTTATTTATCTGGAAGACTTTTTGATACCGAGCCCAGTAAGATAAACACCAACACGAAACGGCGTGATGATCTTACCGAAAATACAGAATGGTGTGGCTTGCTTATAGACACCTATAATGACCGAGAGAATGCGCTGGCTTTTTACGTTACCCCTAC
>CALLIG010000325.1 GCA_938009735.1 uncultured Flavobacteriaceae bacterium | reverse complement strand
CGATATTGTGTGCGTTAAATTTTGAAATATCATAATTATAAATGTTGATGTTTTAAGATAAAAGTGATTAAGAAATAGAAAAAAAGGATGAAAGATAAATGAAGAATAAATTGGATGATATAGATTTTAAAATTTTAGACCTTTTATCTGAAAATGCACAAATGCCATTTACCGAAGTTGCTAAAAATTTAAAAATTTCTCCAGGTACTGTTCATTCAAGAACAAAAAAAATGAAAAACCTAGGAGTTATTAAAGGTGCAACTCTAAATCTTGATTACAGTAAAATTGGTTGGAAAATGACTGTCTTTTTAGGAGTCTATTTGAGAGAAACTATGCTTTACAAACAGGTGATTAATGAAATGGAACTTGTGCCGGAAATTGTTAAGGTTCATCACAGTACTGGCAAGTATGATATTTTTGCAAAAATGCACGCAAGAGATAGTATACATTATCGTCGCGTCTACCAAGAGGCAGTTTTGACGATTGAAGGTATAAAAGGTATTGAGTCTTTTATGTCGGTTGAGGAGTGTATGAGTAGACACATTAGTTTTAAATAGTCCGAATTAATCTTATAATTACATCATTCTGCATTAATACTAGCCTCATTTTTTATCAAAGCACTTGGTGGATAGCCAAACTGCTTTTTAAAACATCTACTAAAGTATAAAGGATCATTAAACCCTATTAAATCAGTTACTTCTGAGACGTTGTATTTTTTTGTTTTCAATAGAATGGCTGAACGTTTTAGCCGGACTGTTCGTATAAATTCATTAGGTGCTAAATCAGTCAATTCTTTGATTTTTCGATATAATTTAGAAGTACTCATGCCTAACTCTCTACATAAAAAGGAAGTTGTTAGGCTATTTTCTGTTATGTGATCATCAATTAATTGCGTTACCTTTTTCATGAAATCTTCATCAAGCGGGGAGTGGGTTAATAAACTGATCTCACTTTCTACCTCGCCCGAAAACTTGGTCTTTAGTTCTAATCTTGACGTAATGATATTCGCAATTCTTGTTTTTAGTAAAGAAGGATCAAAAGGCTTTACTAAGTAACCATCTGCACCCGCATTATATCCTTTTGCTTTGTCTTCGTTTTCGGAAAGAGCCGTTAATAAAATAACAGGAATGTGACTTATAAATTCATCAGTTTTCAAAGCTTGACAAAATTCAATGCCATTCATTACTGGCATCATTACATCTGCAATGCATAAAATAGGTTTTATCTGCCTACACATATGAAGTCCTTCTTTACCATTCACAGCGCTGAACACTTTATAATAGTCAGATAAATAATCTACCAAATATGATCGTAATTCATCATTGTCCTCAATGATTACTATTTTTTGCTTTAAATGTGTAGTTGAGATCCGTTTTTTATTTGGCTTGTTTAATTGTAACTCCTCAGATTCTGGTGCAGTTACAAATTCTTGTACTTCATTATCGTCAAAAAATTCTCTTCCTATAGGTAATGTCAATGAAAATATAGTGCCTTCACCAGGCTTACTTTTTAAATTAATCTCCCCTTTGTGAATGGTTACCAATGACTTTACTAACGATAACCCGATGCCAGAACCCGTATTGTTTTCTTTACTATTTCTAGTTTGATAAAAACGTGAGAATATGTTTTTTTGACTCGCTTCAGGAATACCAATACCAGTATCACTTACTTCAATTACTAAGTATTTCGAATCATCACTATATCCCAGAAATAAGTCAACGTTACCATGCTTATTGGTGAATTTAATGGCATTAGATAATAAATTGTAAAGTATTTTATCTAGTTTATCTTTATCAATCCATCCAAAAATAGATTCACTTTCACTATTGAAATTAAACGAAACTTGTTTGTTTTTTGCTAAATCTTCAAACGAATGAAATATGGTTTTTGATCGTTCAAGGATATCTAATTCCGTTACTTTTAGATTTAATTCTCCAGTCTGAGCTTTTCTGAAATCTAATATTTGATTGACGAGATTAAGAAGTCGATTTGCATTTTGATGTATTAATTTACTTCGCGATTCTTGAAACTCGTTTTGAGTTTTACTCGCTTGCTGTAAAAGATCTTTTGCAGGCCCTAATATCAATGTTAATGGCGTTCTTAGTTCGTGAGAGATGTTAGTGAAAAATCTAAATTTTTCACTATTTAATTTTTCATTTCTTTCTTGTTTTAGTTTTTCGACAAGTAAAGCTTGTTTTAATTTTAATCTATTTTTGATCTCTCTACGCGCTAAATATAGAACAACCAATATAAGTGCCAAGGCCAATAAAAAAGCCTTGTAGGTGAGCCAAAACGGTGGCGAAATTGACACCTTGTATTCAGAGGCTTCGCTCCAAATACCATGACTATTCATTGCCTTTACTTTAAAAGTATAATCACCAAAGAATAGATTGGTATATTGAACGGTGCGTTGTTTAGCATCGACCGTATTCCAAGATTCATCGAAGCCTTCTAACATGTAGCTATAGTTATTAAAACGTTCGTTGACATATGATGGACTAGAAAAGCTGAAGGCAAAATTCTTATTAGCGTTTTTTAGTTGCAACTCTCGTTTTTCATTAATGTCATATTCAAGTATTTTCTGATCATTTAAAATACTTCCTACTTCAATTGCTTTATTTTGAATACTAACATTGGTAATTATTGGTAGAGGACTGTAGTTGTTATCTTTTAAATTTTCAGGCGAAAAAGATATGATGCCGTTTTTACCACATAAATAGATATTTGAATCATCGTCATAATAAAATCCGCTTAAACTAAATACATCTAATCTATTTCCACTATTGGTGCGATATGTTTTTAATTCGAAAGATTCAGTATTGTAGCGACCTACCTGATTATTGTTTAGGTTTAGCCACAATGTGTTTTTTGAATCGGAAACCACATCCGTAATCCATTTTCCATGTAATTTTTCTGGAACAGTAGCAGGTTCGAAATCATTAAGTTTTACATCATAATAATTAAGACCTTTTCTTGTAGCAGCCCAGATTTTACCTTTTTTGTCGATGGTTAAATCACTCACATTATTATGTAGTAACCCATTTTCGGAATCAGAATTTGCAGCATAAGACGTTGTTATTTTGGAAACGGGATCATACCTAAACACACCTAATTGCGTGGCAAACCATATCTGACCGATATCATCAACCACTATTTTATTTATGGTTTTATCAACAGTTGAAGCGCCTGGCATATCTATAGTTTCAAAGGTCTTCATGTCAATGGTAACTGCACCTTCGCCATGTGCACCAATAACCATTTTGTTATCTCCAGTATTTGCAAAAGCTAAAACAGGTGACTGTGAAAACCCTACGTTAAAAATTTTTGAACTTCTTTTTAGATAATCATAGGCCAAAATCTTACCATTCCATAATCCACAGTAAAAAGTTTTCCCATCAAATGACTGAATACTGGCAATATCTAGTTGACCATTAAATAAAGGTATGTACTTGTCATTTTCTGAAATGAAAAGTCCGTTATGTCTTGTAGCTACTACGATTTTTCCGTCATGAGTTTTTGAAAATCCTCTGATACGAGGCATTTGATTTTCAATATGTTTGGAAATATCTTTATTGGTCTTAAACTGATTTTCAAACGGATCGTACTTGTCAAAACCATCTTCTGTTCCTATCCATAAAACTCCAGATGCATCAAAAAATAGTGATGATATCAAATCATCAACCAAAGAATCATCATCAGATAGCTCAGAATAATACCATTCAAAATCTTGTTGTGTTAAATCTTCTAATTGCTCAACGACCAATATACCGCCAAGGGTACCAAGCCAATATTTTCCATCTGGTGCTTTAGCAATTGAAATAAAATGAGGCCCTATTTTATCACGAATGGCGTTGTCTTCAATGTAAAGGTTTTCGAAGCTATCATTGCTCAAACTTAATTTATAGAGACCTTCGCGGCTACCCACGAAAATATCAGCCTTAGAATCTTCGTAGATAAAGTTTACGTAAGGATTCTTCTCTTTCGATGTTGGTACAGGTAGATTATAACTTTTACTATTTAAAATCGTTCCTTTTTTATCTAAGGTTATTTTTGCAATGCCGGCTGTTTTGTAACTGCCTACCCAGATGTTACCTTTTGAATCTTCAAATATTTCTTTTATATAATTGAATTTTTGAAGGTCTACTTTTTCAAAAGTGTTTTTCTTTGGATGATAAATAAAGAGACCTTTATCTCTGGTTCCTACCCAAACTCTTTTGAATTGATCAATATGAATAGATCTAATTTCATGATCAGCTAAACTATTTGTGTTTTTTGCATCAGGTAAAAATGTGGTAAAAGTATGCGTATTCATCTCAAATCTGCTAAGACCATTTCGAGTACCTACCCACAATTGATTTGAATCACTATCTAATTCTAAAGCAGTAATGTCATCGTTCTGTAATTCATTTCTGGTTGAAGAGGACGTGGTATATGCCTTGAATTGGTATCCATCAAAACGATTTAACCCAGAAAATGTACCAAGCCACAAAAAACCATTTTTATCTTGTAAAATATGCCGAACAGAGTTGTGTGAAAGCCCATCATTATCATTGTAATGTTCAAATTTGATATTTTGAGCGTAAATACCACCGATACCTAAGAAAAGATATAGATAAACAAAAGCAATGATTCTCTTTGTAGTATTCAAAAGCATATTACAATTTACATTATTAGAGCGAGATATTCTACCAATGAAAAAATTGAATTTAGACAAGAATAACTGTATCAGTCACACCTATTGTTGAGACTGCTTGTTCCCCATTTTCAGTTCTAATATTCCGCCGTTGGTAATATCTTTATGGGAAATTTCAAAGCCTTCAATAGCCTTGTTATTTATTAAAATAGTATTTATATAGCTATTGTTTTTAGTAAGGTCTGTTGCTGATATTTCTAAAATATCTCCAGAATAAAAAGAACTATTGAGCTTTATTTTGACTTTTTCGAAAGCTGGAGTAGAAATCATGTATGCGGGATTTTCCATTGTTCCGCCATCCATTTGAAAAAGTCCTATTTTCATTAATACGGCTAGGCTACTCATTAAGCCTTGATCTTCATCGCCGTTATAACCAGTAGATGTTGAAAGGCCACTAAAAACAGATGAGACAACTTGATTCGACCAATATTGGGTTAAATCGGGCCTTCCTAATTTAGAAAAGATAAAGGCTGTTTGTATCGAAGGTTGATTACCATAATTAATAGGAATACGGCTATATTCAGGATGTAATTCACGATCATGAGAATTACCCGCTGTAAATTTCAAGGCAATTGATTTTTCGAATTGTTCATTCAATTTTTGTACCGCAGTTTCATTACCTCCCATTAGCGCTGCTAAGCCTTCCAAATCATGAGGGACAAACCATGTAGATTGCGCTGCATTCGATTCATTAAACCCGCTCTCATGTTGATATGGGTCAAAGTTTTCGTTCCATACTCCCGCAATATTTTTTGGTCGCATCCAATTCGATTTAGTATCGAAAACATTCTTGTAATTTAATGAGCGTTTTGAAAAATAGTTGTAATCATCTTCATAGCCCATTTTTTTTGCTAATTGGGCTAAAGTAAAATCTTGGTATGCATATTCCATCGTAAGACTTGCGCCATCTTGATGAAATCCAAAATTACCTTCAGGGTTGGGGTGTGCCACATAACCTTTCTCAATATAGTGGTTTAGCCCACCGCCTTTATTAGTATAATGCTCGTAACCTGCTTTTTCAAGTATGCCACCAGGCATATGATTTTTCTTTAAAGCTAAATAAATACTATCTAAATTTTTCTTGATAATTCCTTGCTGAATGGCGCTCACAACAAAAGGGGTACTCGATGCGCCAGTCATTACATAGGTGTAATTTCCTCCTGATGGTCCTCTCGGAATCATTCCGCCGTCTCTTTCATATTGTAATAAAGAGTGCACAAATTCTTGTTTTATTTCAGGATACACTAACCCCCATAAGGTATTTATCGTCCATTGTGCTCCCCAAAAAGAATCTGAATTGTAGTGATTAAACTTAGGAGAACCTTTATCATTTAATGGTAGCTGCCCTATTCTAAAATCAGCTCCGGTATTGTCAGGGTAATCTCCGTTGACATCACTAATAATCTTTCGACCTAAAAGTGCATGCCATAAATCGGTATAAAATCTTCTTTGTGCTTTCTCGGTACCACCTTCAATTTCTATTCTGCTTAATAACCCGTTCCATTCGGATTGTGAATCATCTACAACTTGATCAAAATTCCAATGAGGTAATTCAGTATTTAGATTGATTTCAGCATTTTCTAGCGAGGTATACGAAATACCTACCTTCATTAAAACGGTGTCTTTTTCGTTGGTGAGATTTAATAGATAATTACCACTTTCCACATCTTTATCAATATTGGAAACAGGTGTGTTTAATACAACTTTAAAAAACACAGTTACCGGTTTTGGCCTCCGTCTAGTAGGGGCGATAACAAAATCTCCGCTAAGCTCAAATTCCCCTGATTGTTTAAGGTTACCATCGGTCACCGTACAAGGGCCAAACAGTCCATTTAAATTGAAAAGAATTGCTTTTTTACTTTTATCCGGAAATACATAGCGATGTAAGCCAACACGTTTTGTGCTTGCAAGATCTACTTTGATATTATAGCGATCTAAAGTAAGCGAATGATGCCCGGGTTTTACTTGCTCTGTTTCATGACTAAATTTGGAATAAAAATCTTCATAAATATTTTCATGACTAGTATCTGACAATGTAACTGGCATAACAGATAGTCCAGATAATTGCCATCCATGAATATGACTAAAACCCTTTACTGTATCTATTTCATATCGATAACCACTTCCCCAAGTGCCTTTCAATTGGGTATCAGGAATCAAATTTACCATGCCGAAAGGTCGACTAGCCGACGAAAAAAAGAACCATCTAGAATTCTCTGTGTCGAGCTGCGGAAATACCAAATCAACGGGATTAAGAGCCGCTGTTTTTTTTCTAGACACTTCTTGATTTTTAGTGTCTTCACAAGCAGCAATTAAGCCAAATAAAATCGCTAGATATAAAATTGCGAATTTTCTCATTAACAATTTTGGTTAGTGGTATTGGTTAGCAGAAATGTTTTTAATACAAAAGCGAAAGCTGGTAAATAGGATGCTTGAAAATTTAAATTGAATGGGCAGGCGATTAAACCTACCCAAATTTAAACTAACTCAACAAATATTTTAGTAACCGGGGTTTTGTTCGATATTTCCACCAGATAATTGAATTTCTGTTGCAGGAATAGGTCTTAATAAATGAATAGACGGGTCGAATGCTCCATTCGCCATAACATGCGGATTATAAAGACCAATACGCTCTTGCAGTTTACCTGTTCTTTTCAAAACATTCCATCGGCTAGATTCACCTGCGAGCTCTAAAGCTCTTTCATTTAATACATCATCGATCGAAATCGCAGTATAATGATTAGCTGCGCCTGTTGCTCTCTCTCTTACAGTATTTATGTGCGTTAATGCACTAGCCGAATTACCAGCGCCTAAATAAGCTTCTGCAGCAATAAGATGTGATTCAGCTACTCTATAAACAAAAGTGTCTCTATAGCCACCTTCTCTTTCATCGAAACCAACATCATCAAATTTCTTAAAAATCGGAAAATTAGTTTGGGTTACGTTATTCGTGTATTGATAGTTAACACCCGCAACGTCGACTGGTGAATCGTTAAAATAGTATTGATCAGGCTGATATACAAAATACCTATCTAGCTTATCTGCTAACTCTATCGCATCTAATGCAATTTTAGGAAAATAAATTACGGTATCGCCAACTGCAATATTATCTGTACCTACTGCGTCTTCTTCATTTGCTAATAGGGCTCTGTGCAGAATAGCATCTTCTCTAGTATCATCGTCGTCAAATAAAGAATAGAAAAATTCGGTTGGCATAACTCCACCATTGGGTAAACCATAAGAGTTTTGTCTATTTATACCAGGCAAGCCATCGATAGCATACATTAAAATAGCATGCTTGTCATTGTTTCTATCATCAAAATCGCCCCCAGCGCCGTACTGTATGGAGAATAATACTTCGTCATTTACTTGATTGTCAAAATCAAATACTTCAGAATACGATTGTGTTCGGATATCGTAACCCCCAATTGCACTTTCAGCTAATGTCGCTGCGGTATTAAAATCGGCAGCAGAACCAAAAGACTTATAGGCTCTAGTTACATAAACATCTGCAAGCAAATGTTGAGCAGCTCTTTTTGAAATTCTACCAGTTTCAGGGCTATCCGATAAGGTTGGTATCGCTTCTTCCAAATCTAGAATGATCTGATTAAAAGTCTCTTCTTCTGAAGACCTTGTATAATCTGAACTGATCTCAGTTATTTCATCTAACGAAATCACAACACCTCCATATTGTTGAACGAGATTGTAATAGGCCAAGGCTCGTAGTGCTTTAGCCTGGGCAACACCACTATCTCTTTCTGGAAGATTAGAGTCCGTCCAAGAAATATCATTTAAATATCTGTTAATCGCAATGTTAGCATTATTAATAACGATGTAATTCCTTGACCAAATAGCGGAAAAACCGGTACTATTCACATTTACATAGACATTCGAACTATTTAAATCAGTATTTATATTGCCTTGTGTTGTAAATATATCGGTACCTAATTGATGTTCGTTATAAGTCTTGTATACAGGTCTTAAAGAATTGTAGATACCAACGACTAGTCTATCTGCATTTTCTTCTGTAATGAAATTCTCTGCGGAAGCATCACTAAAATTTTCTTCCTCAATATAATCAGTACAGGAAAAAACTATGACCGAAAGGACCGAAGCCATAAGCAGTCTACCTAAATTATTTTTATATATTTTCATTTTCTTGAAATTTTAGTTTTAGAATGATACTTTTAATCCGATCAAGGTTGTTCTAGTCTGGAAGCTCATGTTATACGAGTTTTGCAAACCTGTTTCAGGATCTGGACCTTCAAAGTCAGTAAATGTGAAAGGGTTTTGAACATCAACAGATAGTCTAGCACTAGACATTTGAAGCTTATCGAGCAAATTTTTCGGAAAGTTATATCCAAGTCCAATATTACCAACCTTCACAAATGACATGTCTCTAAACCAATAATCACCACCGGTTGGACGAACGCCAGGTAAAGGGTTTGTAGCATCTGGTGTATCAGGTGTCCAATACGATTGGTTGATTTTATTAAATCGAGTTTCACTACCATCTGTATTGTGGTGCTGATGAAATTCAGAATGACCAAATACGCCTTGTCTGGTGTACATCATCACAGAAAGATCTAAGTCTTTATATTTAAATGTATTCGTCATACCACCTGTCCAATCAGGAGCAGTAGTTCCAATAACTACTCTATCATCTTCTGCTGTGATTAAACCATCACCATCTTGATCTTTATATTTATACTCCCCAGGTACCGCATTAAATGTTGCTGCTTGCGCTGCTTCATCAATTTGCCATATGCCTAGACTTTCATATGCGTAAATTGCATCAGATGGTTGCCCTACGATTAAGGCACTATAGTTTCCAAAAAGTTGTAAATCTAAATCTCCGTCTAATTCTAAAATTTCGTTTCTATTTCTTGCGAAATTTAGGTTGGTTGTCCAGCTGAAATTGTCAGTTTGAATATTCCTTGTATTCAAAGTAAGTTCAACACCACTATTTCTCATAGATCCGAAGTTACCGACAGCATTGCTAAAACCAGTTAGCGCTAATAATTCACGATTGAAAATAGCTCCTTTGGTTGTTTTTTCATAAACCTCTAAAGTAAGATTAGCTCTATTGGAGAACATGCCAAGGTCAACACCAAAGTTAAATTCTTCTGATGTCTCCCATGTTAAATCATTGTTTGATAAGCCACTTACAACGTTACCGTTGTTGAGATCATCACCAAAGAGATAGTTAGAGTTATTTAAGAAAGCGAAAGAGTCATAGGGCGCTACTGTGTTGTAGTTTCCTGATTGACCATAACTCACACGAAACTTCAAGTTACTTAACCAATCAACCTCTGATAAAAACGCTTCTTCGCTAGCTCGCCAAGCAAAAGCAGCAGAAGGAAAGAAATCCCATTTATTGCCATTCGCGAGTTTAGAAGA
>CALLIG010000324.1 GCA_938009735.1 uncultured Flavobacteriaceae bacterium | reverse complement strand
GCCTGGATGTAAATTAGATGCGGAGCAAAAATTAGTAATTGCTGAGCGTTTAGATTATTTAGGTGTTGATATTATTGAGGCTGGTTTTCCGATATCCAGTCCTGGTGATTTTAATTCTGTACTTGAAATCTCAAAGCTCGTTAAAAATGCAACTGTTTGTGGTTTGACACGAGCTGTAAAAAAAGACATCGAGGTCGCTGCAGAAGCTTTAAAACCTGCTGTAAGACCAAGAATACATACGGGAATCGGAACTTCTGATTCTCATATTAAATATAAATTCAATTCAAATAAAGACGCTATTATCGAGCGTGCTGTTGCTGCTGTCGCATACGCAAAAACATTTGTTGAAGACGTAGAGTTTTATGCGGAAGATGCAGGTAGAACTGATAATGAGTTCTTAGCTCGTGTCTGTGAAGCTGTTGTTGCCGCTGGTGCAACAGTATTGAATATTCCTGATACTACTGGATATTGTTTGCCTGAAGAGTATGGAGCGAAAATGAAATACCTGAAAGAGAATGTGAAAGGAATTCATAAAGCGGTTCTTTCATGTCATTGCCATAATGATTTAGGTTTAGCGACTGCGAATTCAATTGCAGGTGTCGTGAACGGAGCAAGACAAATCGAATGTACGATTAATGGTATAGGCGAAAGAGCAGGAAACACTTCACTTGAAGAAGTTGTGATGATTTTACGTCAGCACCCTGGTTTAAATTTAGACACCAATATAAACAGTAAACTTTTATACAGCACCAGTCAAATGGTTTCTCAAAAAATGGGAATGATGGTGCAACCAAATAAAGCCATAGTAGGTGCAAATGCATTTGCTCATAGTTCAGGCATTCACCAAGATGGTGTTATTAAAAATAGAGAAACGTATGAAATCATTGACCCAGCAGAAGTTGGCGTCAATGAATCTTCAATTGTATTGACAGCAAGAAGTGGTAGAGCAGCATTGGCATATCGCTCAAAATTAGTTGGCTACGAGTTGACAAAATTGCAACTTGATGATGTTTATATCGAGTTTTTAAAATTTGCGGATAAAAACAAAGAAATCTTGGATAGTGATATTCATGGAATAATAGCTGCTACTGATGTAGCTATTGAAAAAGTTAGTTAATGCAACTGAATATAGCATTATTAGGAGGAGACGGAATTGGGCCCGAAGTTTTAGCGCAGGCTGTCAAATGCCTTAAAGCCATTGAAGAAACTTTTAATCATCAATTCACATTTACTGAAGCACACGTAGGAGCTGTTGCTATTGCCAAAACTGGCAAACCATTACCTGAAGAAACTATTGAAATTTGCAAAGCCTCAGACGCCATATTATTTGGCGCTATTGGATCTTTAGAATATGACAATAACCCCAACGCGGCTATCAGGCCTGAACAAGCTCTTTTTCAACTTCGAAAAGAATTGGGATTGTTCGCTAACATAAGACCTGTAAAGGTTTTTCCTGATTTAGTTGAAAACTCATTATTGCCTAAAAAAGTAATTTCAGGTACTGATTTTGTAATTTATAGAGAATTATCAAGTGGTATTTATTTTGGTGAAAAATCGACTAGCGAAGATGGT
Organism: uncultured Flavobacteriaceae bacterium; assembly: GCA_938009735.1. Classification (GTDB taxonomy): domain Bacteria; phylum Bacteroidota; class Bacteroidia; order Flavobacteriales; family Flavobacteriaceae; genus Maribacter_C. The sequence goes on along the minus strand of CALLIG010000324.1, from coordinate 2,684 downwards.
ACAGTTGCTTCAGATCTCTGTAAATATTCTGAAGGAGAAATTTCTCGAATAGCACACAAAGCATTTAAAGCTGCAAAAAAGAGAAAGAACAAACTTACTTTGGTTGACAAAGCAAATGTTCTAGAAACATCACGCCTATGGCGAAAAGTAGTTACAGAAATTTCTAAAAGCTACCCTGAAGTAGAACTAGAATGTCTTTTTGTAGATAATGCAGTTGTAAAAATGACTATGAATCCATCAAAATTTGATGTTATTCTAACCGAAAATATGTTTGGTGATATAATATCAAGTTTAGGCAGCGTTATTATCGGATCTATTGGATTATTACCCTCTGCTTCTATTGGTAATGAAAATGCTATGTTCGCGCCTATTCACGGGTCGTACCCACAAGCAAAAGGAAAAAATATAGCAAACCCAGTTGCTACAATATTTAGTACTGTACTTTTATTACAACACTTTGGTCTTCATGAAGAAGCTAGATCAGTTGCCAGCGCAGTTAATCTATCTCTCAGAAAAGGGATATTTACTACAGATATTTTGGGAGGCAGTAAATATGGTACTGACTACGTTGGCGATTTTATTGCTGGCAATATCGTAGATGCAGATGAAAACGCAAACATCAATGATGAGAACATAGGGCTAGGAAGGTCTACAATTATCTAGTCCGGTTCGAATAAATTAAGTACAATAATACTTTTATTCCGCTTGTAACTCTTTTACAAAAGCTTCAAACTCTTTCTTAAATTCAATAAATTTTTCACCAGTAGCAGGTCCATTAAATCCGGTGTGAATTTTCCTTACATTTCCTTTTTTGTCAATGAATATAGATGTTGGATAGGACAAAACATGATTCAACATTGGTAATTTCTGTTGTGCTTTATCTTTATCAGAAGAACCAAATTGAGCCAATAAAACAGGATACTCCACTCCTATTCTATCTTTCATTCTTTTAATACTTTTAAAAGCACCTTCTTTAGTTTTTGCATATTCAAAGGCCAAGGCAACTATCTCTAGTTCTGATGAACTGTTCTTTTTTAAATAATCGATATAATACTTAGATTCATCTAAGCAATTAGGACACCAAGTTCCCATAATTTGAACAATCACCACTTTATTATTAAAGCGCTCATCTTCTAATGAAATAGATTCTCCCAATTCATTCGGAAAAGAAAATGCAAACTTATCATATCCTTCTTTTAAGAAAGTGAGTGAATCTGCACTAGGCAATTCATAGGCATCATTGCGCTTTGCAACAAACAGCTCTTTAGAGTGATTACCTGAATAAAATGCACCGTTCAAACTACTATCAGTAACCTTTGCCGTAAACAAAAAGGCATGAGCGCCATCAAAGGCAGATAATTTCAACGAATCGCCAGTAACTACTCCTTCAAGATATCTATAATCGCCGGTTGTAGTTCTAAAGGTACCAGTTACCTTGTCATCACGTTGTGTAAAAATACCCTTTGCGATATAAGCATCATCGGTATTTGGTTCGAATTCTGCTTCCCAAACTCCTGATATGTTTTCAATGGATGAATTATTTATTTTAAAACGATCAGCTTCTCCATAAACAGCTTCAAAAGGAACAATTCGATCCAAGCTCTCCTTTATAAACTGGCCTTTAATACTCTTGTCGGTAAATGTTCCTGCTATATATCCTTCAAAAACCGGAGTTTTAATAATTATTGAATCATTACTTATTTCAATTTCGTCAACATGAATAACTTCAGATGCATTATAAATCTTCATTTGGTATTTACCTGAAGCTGATTTAGAAAGCTCAAAATTGAACGGTAATATTTCATTATCCATAACTTCCAATTCAGCAAGCCATATTCCTTCAGAAATGGCAACCTTTTTATCCTTTTTACAAGAATTAAGCAAGCATATCATTCCAACTAAAAAAACTATTCTTTTCATGATTCTAATTTTTTACTCTTTAGATAAAAGGCAACAAGGTCGGGCGTTATATAGTCGAAAGAACGGCAAAAAACCTACAATAAAAAAATAAAACAATTCAGATACTCCGCTATTGAATGTCTTCACACATTGTTTTATCTTTACCCCCTTTAAAACTAACCCATGAACATTTCATACAACTGGTTAAAGCAATTCTTAAATATTGATTGGGAGGCCAACCAGACCGCCGAACTTTTAACTGACCTTGGTCTAGAAGTTGAAGGAGTTACTCCTTTTGAGTCTATAAAAGGTGGGCTTAAAGGAGTGGTTGTAGGTCATGTTTTGACTTGTATTCAACACCCAAACGCCGACCGGTTAAAATTAACTACAGTTAATATTGGAGCTGACGAACCTTTACAAATTGTTTGTGGAGCACCGAATGTAGCAGCAGGACAAAAGGTGCCTGTAGCAACTATTGGCACAACCCTATATAGCGATGGAGAACCTTGGAAAATTAAAAAAGGGAAGATTCGTGGCGAAGAAAGCTATGGTATGATCTGTGCAGAAGACGAATTAGGACTTGGTAAAGGTCATGATGGTATTCTAGTTTTAAACGATGATGCAAAAGTGGGCACACCCTGTTCTGAAATATTCAAAGTTGAACTAGATGAAGTTTTTGAAATAGGCTTAACGCCTAATCGTGCTGATGCCATGAGTCATTTTGGGGTAGCCCGAGATCTTAGAGCTGGTTTGCGTCAAAAAGAAATCGAAAAAGAATTAATCAC
>CALLIG010000323.1 GCA_938009735.1 uncultured Flavobacteriaceae bacterium | reverse complement strand
TTTTAGATTTTAGGTGCTGTGTTAAAAACAAAGAGTTCTTTGAAATATTTTTTATATTTGTAAGATAAGGAGGTTTTTCTTTTAGAAAGATCATCCAGAGTAGGCAGGCATCGTGTCCTGTCTACATTTTTCTTTTATATTGGTTAACTTTTTATGAAATTCTGGATCAAAAGCAACATTGTTTTTAAATAAAGAATAAATCATAACTAAGAGCTTTCTTTGAATCGCTACATAACCTTTCATTTTAATTTTAGTTCGCTCAAAAATTCTATTGTAAAGTGAGGTGAAAACAGGTTCGTATTTTTTAGCCGTTAAAGCTGAAAAATAAAGTGCCTTTCGAATTCTTGAATTTCCTCTTTTAGAAATTCTTGTTTTTCCATTAATAGAAGAACCACTTTGGTTTTCAATGACATCATATCCTGCATAAGAAACTAACTGCGCTTTGGAACTAAAATGCTGAAAACCGTTTGTCTCTGCTAAAATGGTAACGACTGTAATTAACCCTAAACCTTTGAGTACACAGATTTTTTCAATCCGTTCTTTTAAGAAGTCATCTTTCCTAACAGCTTGCTCTATATATTGATTGACTGTTAGAACTTGTTTATCTAGTAATTTAATCCGTTGCTTAATCAACTTGAGGACTTCTTTATTCGCTAGATGAGCATGATTTAAAGCATGTAATTGATTACTCAAAGCTGTTTTACTAGTTTGGATACTCCCACGTTCTCTTGTTAATTGTTTTAATTGACGCATCTGAGGACTAATGGGACTCCAAAGCTTTAAACTTCTTTCAATACCCATTTGAGCGATAGACTTCGCATCGGATTTATCTGTTTTAGTATTGACGTTTAAACTTTTTGAATAAGCTTTTACAGTATTGGCTAATAAAACGCTCACAGGATATTTTTGCTCGTATAAATAATGCGCTAAATTTTCGTGATAGACTCCTGTAGCTTCTAAACTATAGCTTACTAATAATTCACTAGAAGCTTTTTTAAATACCCAGGTTTTGAAGTTTTTATAGCCAATTAAAGTGTTTTTAAAACTTCGAGATCCTTTTATTCGGATTTTATCAGTTCCTAATCGCTGCATGAAACACACTTGAAAATCATCTTTTGAGATGTCTATACCAATATGTTGTTTAGTTACTTTAGCTTTCATTAGATCTTAAATTAACGTGTTAATAAAACAGTTCATTTGGCGCATTGTCTCGTAAGACTCTTCGTATTAATACTACTGATTAATGCTTTGGTGCTGTTCTTGCTCGAATGAACCTCCCTATATAGGGTTACTCTAAAATTCTACATCCATTTCCTTTCATGGTGTTTGATCGCTTTGTACTCCTATATAGTTTTATCTTCAAATTTAATTTTTTTTTGGTAGTGTTATAAATATAAGGTTTTGCCTAGGTTGTAATGATAAATAAAATAGCGAATGGCTCCAATGTGATTGCTTAAAGATTTGGAAAAGCTTAATGACTTTCTTACAAGCCTACTTGCTCTTTGGCGAATCGTACAATTAAACCTTTCTATATGATTAGTTAAACCACTATCTTTGCCTACTGCAAAGTGAGTTTTTGAATCAAAGATAACTTTATATGCTTGCCAATAGTCTGAGAAAAATCCAGCATTTTCATGCCAATAACTTGGAATACTATCCCATAGTTTTTGAGCAGATTTTGCACTTCGATCCCCTACATAAAAACCTATGATTTGTTTATTAGCGGGGTTAAGTGCTAACCAAACCCACTGTTTATTTTTCTTCTTTTGGACAAAAGACCAAAGCTCGTCTAATTCAATTCCAAACAATTCTACCCTTCTGCCTCTTTCTCGTGCATAAATGTTTTCTAACATTAAATCAGGCTTTTCTCCTGTCCAAAGGCTGTTTTCTAAGGGGGCTTCAACTTCTTCTGGTCTGTCTGAAGACTCTACTTCTTTATATTTTGCCAGTGAAATCGAATTTTTTTTATACATTCTAGTCGCCCAATTTCTTCATCCATTCGATCATCTAACCAATTTTCTAAATCTGGCATTTCTTCAATTACTCCTAAATCTTTTGGGATAGATGCATAAAGTTCTTTAATGTAATTCTGTAACCATCTAGAACTTACTCCCGTTACTCGAATAATCCCATTTAAAGAAATCCTTTCAAGCAACAATTTATCAATTAATTCTTTTGTCTCTTTTGAGATAAACCATGAACTTCCATCTTCAACAAATTGGCGATCACATTTTGTACATTTATGATTTTGCTTTCCATAATGAGTCAAACCATTCTTTTTTACTAAGGTACTTTTACAACTTGGACAAGAGAGTTTCATCTTTTTTCTCAAAGATAATATTTATCTTATTAAGCCTTACATTTATAACACTACCACTTTTTTTACAAACCGAGAATTGCTTTAGGAAATGGCCATTTTTCTCAAATTGATATGGGAAAAATCTTACCCCCTCTCATTAGTACTGATAACTCATCTCCCATATACCAAGAAAGCATATACGACAACTCTTGCTCTGATTCTAGAAATGAACGCCAAGCATTTTGTCAAACTATTTTAGGCTTAGACCATAAGGCAGGTAACAAGGG
>CALLIG010000322.1 GCA_938009735.1 uncultured Flavobacteriaceae bacterium | reverse complement strand
CTGGAAAGCTCCTGATTTAGGGTATAACAGAGGATATGCTAAAATGTATATCGAACATGTAGAACAAGCACATGAAGGTGTTGATTTAGATTTTTTAAAGGGGAAATCAGGGAGTGAAGTAACCAGAGATTCACATTAATTTGAACTTAGAACAACTTGTGATATGATACAGTATTCTTTTGTTGGTAAAGTTGCAATTGTAACAGGTGCTGCCATTGGTATCGGCTTTGAAATTGCACAGCAGCTTTGCAGTTCAGGAGCTTCTGTTATTATTAATGATATTGATTCAGAAGCCCTTGAAAATGCGACTTCAATTATTAGAGATCAAGGTGGAAAATGTAGTGCAGTTTTAGGTAATTCAGGAGATATTGACACCATTCATAAAATGGTTGAGGAAGCGGTTAGTGCATACGGCAATCTAGATTTTGTAATTGCCAACTCAGGCATCACCACCTTCGGCAACTTCATTGATTACAAACCGGAAGATTTTCAAACCTTGACCTCCGTCAATTTACAAGGTTCCTTTTTTCTTGCGCAAGCAGCAACGAAACAATTCATAAAACAGAAAACAAGTGGACGCGTTATTTTCATGTCCTCAGTCACAGGGCATCAAGCACATCCGAAACTAGCTGCCTACGGTATGACAAAGGCAGCTCTTGAAATGTTAGCGAAGAGTTTAAGTGTGGAATTAGCACCACATAAAATAACGGTGAACGCAGTTGCCCCTGGCGCTACTTTAACTGAGCGCACGCAGTCTAACGAAAGCTACAAAGCAACTTGGGAAGAGCTAACACCAACCGGAATCGTATCAACCACTAAAGATATTTCGAATACCATTCTCTTTCTACTATCAGATAGCTCCAGTCAGATTACTGGGCAAACGATAGTGGTAGATGGAGGTTGGACTTCTGTTAGTCCGCCGCCTAGTGATTCATGAAGCAAGGGTTAATTAAAGGATTTATATTTTTACTTTCTTGATTTTTAGGTCTTTATTAACTATTAGTCCGTAGGAATATTTACACAAGAGATATATTTTAGTGTGACTAATTAACACTAACAACTCTTTTATGAAGAATTTCGCACTCTATTTTATAACGCTATTAGTGGCTTTTGGTTGTAATGCACAAACCAACAAAAGTATCGAATATCAAAAGGGGTTCGCTAAAGCTTATGGCTATGTGAAATATTTCCACCCAAGTGATGAAGCAGCAACTATTGATTGGGATAAGTTTGCTATTTACGGCTCAAGTCAAGTCGAGGTGTGTACTTCTGATGAGGAATTTCTAAAAACCCTCAAGACTATTTTTGAACCCATTGCTCCTTCCATAAAATTTCATATCGACCAAGAAGATTTAGCTTTTGACTTTCAAAAAATTACACCAAAAGATCTAAAAAACTATGATCTTACTTACTGGCAGCACGAAGGAGTTAGCATAGGAATGAACAATAGTGGTCAGCCCTATACTAGTACCAGAATTAACCGTGAGTATGAGATAGATATTTCGAGTTCTTTTGGAAATATTGTAACCAGCGTAAAGGCGACTGCGTATAAAGGAAAAAAAATCAAATATTCAGGCTGGGTAAAACTAGAAAAAGGCTCTGAAGGAAACGGAAGATTATGGTTTAGAGTTGACACATCAGATGGAGATACTGGTTTCTTTGACAACATGGGTAATGCCCCAATAACAGAGAATGAATGGCAGTATTATGAAATAAAAGGTACTATAGATTCATCTGCTTCTAATCTAGTTTTCGGATGCTTTCTTACAGGAAAAGGCAAATTGCTTCTTGATGAAATTAAACTGACATATCTAGAGGGTGAAGATTGGATTGATATACCGTTAAAAAATAATGGTTTTGAAGGAAAAAACCTTACTGATGAAGGTCAATGGCGTCATTCAGGTACAGGCTACATTTTTGAATTAACTGGACAAGATAAGTTCGAAGGAAACAAAGCTGCAACCATTCAATATAAAGGTGAGTTAGAAAAAGGTAAGGGAGACGCTATTTTTAAGAGACACTCAAAATTCGGAGAACTAATAAATAAAAAAATAACTTCAAACATAATATGTCAAATTCCATTAGCACTTTATTGTACCGATGATACTACATATCCGACTTCAAATAAAGATGATTTAGAATTACTTAAAAAAGCTATAAAAAAGAGCTCGATTGAATCTACAGAACTCGCCCTAAGATTAGGTAATATTATTAATGTTTATAACGTATTTCAACATTTCTACCCCTATTTCGATGTTGTAACCGTCGATTGGGATAAAGAACTAGAGAGAGCACTCAAAAGCAGCTATACTGATAAAACAGAAAAGGATCATTTAGCTACTTTACAAAAATTGACCGCCTCATTAAAGGATGGCCATATTAGAGTTTCAAGTTCGAAAATGGACAGGTTCGTTCCTCCAATTGCATGGGAATGGGTTGAAAATAAATTAATTATTACATCCGTTTACGACAGTAACATTGGCTTAAAAATAGGTGATGAAGTAACACAGATTGATGGACTAAGTGCTACGATATTCTTCAAAGAAGTAAACGCTAAAATTTCTGCAGGAACCGAAGGCTGGCTAAAATACAGGGCTCGGTCAGAAAGTTTAATGGGGCCGAAAGATTCTAAAATTTCACTTAGAGTTAAAAATCAAAACATCGAACTTTTGAGAAACATGGATGCTTATCAAAGAAGAAAAGCAAACTCAGATCAGAAAACGGCATATAGAGAGATAAATAAAGATGTATTTTATTTGAACCTCGATATCGTAGCGATGGATACTATCAATAAATTATTGCCGAAATTAGAAAACTACAAATCTATCATATGTGATTTACGTGGTTATCCTAAAGGTAATCATGATTTTATTTCTCACTTATTAAAACGCAAAGACACTACTAAAGGGTGGATGCAAGTCCCGCAAATAATATATCCTGATCAAGAAAATATTGTAGGTTGGGAGAAATTTGAGTGGAAACTAGGAACTTCTAAACCATATTTAGGCGACAAACAAATCATTTTTATTACTGATGGAAGTGCTATTAGTTATGCTGAAAGTTTTATGGGCTATATAGAAGGATATAACTTAGGAACAATTATAGGGCAGCCAACAGCTGGAACAAATGGCAACGTGAATCCTTTTAAATTACCAGGCGGATATAGGTTGAGTTGGACTGGCATGAAAGTAACCAAACATAATGGGTCTCAACATCATGCGGTAGGTGTGACACCAGACATTTACATTTCTAAAACAGTTGATGGCATAAAAACAGGTAGTGACGAGTTTTTAGAAAAAGCTATTGAGCTCACAGAAACAACCTTGATCGAAACCAAAACTCAAATAAAAGATTAAAGTAAAAAGGGCATAACCAAAAACTTATCTCATTCAGTTTGGTATAAATCTACTACTATGAAAGTCTACATGCGTTTATTACTAATTGTTCCAATATTACTTTTTAGTCATTGCAAAGAGCAAAACCATTCAGAAATATCACTCGCCAATACTACAACTTTTGACAATAATCTATCAATCGTTAGCTCTTTAAAAATTACTACGCTCTCTACTATGCTAGCAAATCAAGGCATAGGCGAATGGGGTTATTCAGCCTTGGTTGAAGTTGATGGAAAGAAAATATTATTTGATACCGGTAGAAAATTCGAAACAGTTCTTAATAATGCAGAAGAATTAGGAATTGACCTTTCTGATGTTGAAGATGTTTTCTTAAGTCATAATCATGGTGACCATACCGGTGGCTTACTTACCTTACGACAACAATTAAAGAAACAAAATAGCAATGCCATTTCAAGAATACATGTAGGAGCAGGAATTTTTGCTCAAAGAGTTGGTTTCAATAATAGCATGTTAGACCTAAAAGAAGAACTTGAAGCAGATGGCGTAACATTCATAATCTATAAAGAATCCTTTGAATTATTTCCCGGAGTATGGATAACCGGCCCTATCGACCGAATACATCCTGAAAAGAATTATGGAGGTAAATGGAAAATCGAA
>CALLIG010000321.1 GCA_938009735.1 uncultured Flavobacteriaceae bacterium | reverse complement strand
GAAACTTTAGTGTTATATAAATTAAGGGTTTCTAAATTGGTCAATTTTGAGAGTTGTTCTAGGTTGGTATCTGAAATCTTATTTCCGCTGAGATTAAGTTTAATAAGGTTTTCAAGTTTTCCGATATTTTCTAAATGTTCGTCTTTTACTCTCGAATTACTTAGGTCTAGCCAAACCAATTGTTCTTTTATTTGGAGGAGTAATTCGAGATTTTTGTTTGACAACTCTTTTTCACTCAAACTGAAATTAGCATCTAAATAATAGTTGTTTTTCATCAAACGATTGATAACAAAACCTTGTTGTCTAAGCGTATCAAGAACGGCTTTATCAGCAGAAGGGACATCTTTCTTAAAAATGTTGTTTTTGTCAAGTCCTAAATAGTTGTTGACTACAGTTGTTATTCTATTTTCTTGATCAAATTCTGTAACGAAGCCTTCAGGTGGTACGCCTGATGAAATCCACCATTCAATAATGGCAATTTCTTGATCTGTCAAAGGTCTTTTACCTTCTGAAGGCATAAAATCATCATGATTTTCTGGTAAGGTAATACGCCTAAATAGTTCACTTGCCTCTAATTCGCCAGGAATAATTATGGCGCCGTTTTCACCACCTTTCATCATATTCGCAAATGTGGTAAGTAATAAATCGCCTTTCTTTTTTCCTGGGTTATGACAGCTTGTGCATTTACTCGACATCATAGGAGATATCAAATCGAGATAAATATCTGCGGAATCTAAAACGGTAACCTTAGGTCGAGGTTCTGTTTTTGGTTGAAGTCCTGCTATGCTTCTTACTGAGTTAGGAGCGTATTCTAACAAATAGGTTTGACCATGCGTCAGATTACCACCTAAATGTCCGGTATATATCATGGTGCAAACGGCTAGAATAGTCAAAGCCCATTTCGCAATATTAAACTTTTCTTTTCCTTGTTTCGAAATGTAATAGCAGGCGATTGAGAATGCTAAAACTGCAACGCCACTCCACTTGTGCCAAAATAAAGTGTCTTCATTATAATCCCCTGAAAGGGATAATAAATAACCAAATACAACCGCTAAAGCAGTACTAATTGCTCCCAATCCCCACATGTATTTTAAGAATGGTTTTAAAGGATGAAATTTAGGAAGCCGTGTTGCGAATTGTGCAATACTAGCCAAGACCAAAAAGCCAATAGGAAGATGAACCACCAACGGATGAAAGCGACCCACAAAAATCATAAAGTCTGAAGGATCTTCTAGTAAGTTGGTAGCGAGAAAAATGGTCAACTCCATATTTGTTATTTAAGCGGAGCTCCTTTTAATGGTTTGCCGTTGGTAGTTATGATTTGAAAATGATGCGCTTTATGACCGGAGTATGTCCAGACTATATTCTTGTCTCGATCTACTTCTAAAAGCTTTATACCATCTTTTGCACCATAGCTTGCAATGACGGTATTTCCATTAGGTAATCTTTGAGCTCCACAAGGGTCAGCTAAAGGATCTCCTTCAAAATCGGAATTTGCAATCATCCATGCTATATTTCCATCTGAATCAAGTTCGATAACTCGATTGCCATTGGTGAGCGTTACCAAAGTATTCCCATTAAATAATCGAATGGCAGTAAAAGGCCAAGTTTTAGCATTTCTTCCTCCAAATTCTTCAAAATCGGTACTAAATGTATTGACAACTTCTCCTTCAGCGTTATATTCTTTTACAGCAAATGCAAGTAAATGTGGTGCTAAGTAATTCCCGTTTTCTAGTTTGCGGGCCATACGTGTTTGCATATGTATGTTGTCGGTTTCGGGTTTAATAGGAATGCTTTTGATTACTTTACCTTCGGAACTAACTTCTACAATTCTAGGCTTGGTACCTGACTCCGTTATCATGGTATTTCCATTTGGAAGTCTTACAGCAGTTCCAAGTTCCATTGATTCTTCAGAACGTTTATATTCAAAAATTACGTTTTGTTGAGCATCGAATTCTTTCACTTCATCTGCCCAGCAAATCAAAACATTTCCGTTGCTTAAAACATAACCATCTCTGGCTCCTGCCTTACTAGAATCCCAAATTTCTTCACCGGCTTCATCGATGATACCTGTGAATTGCGGTCCAGCAATGAAAAAGGAATGTTTGATTTCTGAGTTTTCTTGACCAAACAGTGTCAAAGGCAAAAGTGTAAAAAGAAGTATTCCAAAGTAAACTAAATGCTGTTTTTTCATAAGATTGTTTTAAGCCAAAATATCTTTTATAACATGTCCGTGAACATCGGTTAATCTTATATCACGACCACCGAAACGGAAAGTCAGTAGCTCATGATTGATTCCTAATAAGTGCATTATGGTAGCATGAAGATCATGAATGGTCACTTCATTTTCAATGACCCGATATCCATAATCATCGGTACGCCCATAAATTGTTCCGCCTTTGATGCCCGCGCCTGCCAACCACATACTACAAGCAGAAGGGTTGTGATCTCGCCCATTGGTTCCCTGAGCAAAGGGAGTTCTGCCGAATTCGCCTGTCCATACAACAAGAGTATCTTCAAGCATGCCACGAGATTTTAAGTCTTTTAGAAGTCCGGCAATCGGTTGATCTACGGCATGAGCATTCCTTTCATGGCCATCTTTTAAATTGTTATGCTGATCCCAACGGTCTACTCCGACATTGGGGCAGGTCAATTCAATAAATCGAACTCCACGTTCGACCAATCGTCTTGCTAAAAGACATTGAGCAGCATAACCTCTTGTATGCGGATCGTCAGAATCAAATCCGTATAATTTTTTTGTTGCTTTGGTTTCTTCTGAAAATTCAGTCAATTCAGGAATTGAAGATTGCATTTTATATGCCAATTCGTAATTTGAAATAGCTGATTCAACAGCATCGACTTCTCCCATTTTTCCTATGAGGCTATTGTCCATTTCTTTGATGAAACGTAATTTTTCTTCTTGAAGATTTGGAATACCTTCCTTCGGGGCAATATTACTAACAGGTTCTGCACCTGATTTTAAGATAGATGCTTGATAGGAGGCAGGTAAGAATCCATTTTTAAAATTGTCTAGTCCTCCTGGCGGAATCAATCCACCATCTAAAACTACATAGCCTGGTATGTTTTTGTTGTCGCTTCCTAGTCCGTAAGTCATCCAAGAACCCATGCTTGGGCGACCTTGAATACCGCTACCTGTGTGCAAAAAATAATTAGCATTCGTATGCTCAGGAAATTTCGAGGTTAACGAGCGAATCAAAGCTAGATCATCAACACATGATGCAATATGCGGGAATAATTCACTTACGGGCATTCCGCATTCTCCGTATTGTTTAAAATCCCACGGACTTTTTAAAATTTTCCCAACGTTATCAAATTGTGTGGCATCGACTTTAAATTTTTTTCTGGGGTCTTCTCCATTCTCTTTGGCAAGTCTTGGTTTAGGATCAAAGGAATCTACTTGTGAAACTCCACCATCCATATAAAGAAAAATTACATTTTTGGCTTTTGGTAAATAGTGCGGACCAAGATATAATTCCGGTGACGAATCTAATTTTTTAGGACGATCGCACCCCATCGGTAATGCTCCAAATAAACTTGTAAACGCAAGAGCGCCAAATCCACCTTGGCAGATGCCTAGCATTTCCCTTCTTGACAAGGGTCGTTTCATGAAATTGTGATACTTGCTCATTAAACGAGGTATATAAATTCTTTTAAGTTAAAAATACTATGGCAATATTGTTTCCAAAGTTCTAGTTCTTGATCGCTTTCACTTCCTTTTTGCCTCTCTAATTTAGTAAGCAAAGCCATAAATTCTTTTGCGTTTTTTAGCTCCTCAGTCGTTGGTTCACGGGAAAAGGAGCGTATATAAATCCATGCTATTTTTTCTTCAAATGCTAATTCATTTTGGGTCAATAACTTTTTTGCCATTAGTTCAGCCTGTTCAGCCACAAAAGGATCATTCATAATAATCAATGATTGTGAAGGCACGTTGGTCACATCACGTTTTCCAAACGTACTAAATGGAATAGGGCGATCGAAAGTGGTCATCATAGGTTCTAAAAAGTTTCGTCGCACTTCTAAATAAATACTTCTGCGACCATTACCATCAAGTGGACCTGATTTTTGTGGACGACCTCTACCTTGCATGAAATCGGTCAAATAAGTAGCAACAGGTGGGCCATATAAACTATCGTTTAAGTTTTCTGATGCAAGCAAAATACCATCACGAATTGCTTCTGCTTCTAATCTTCTAATCGGGAAAGATGCTAAATAAATGTTTGTTGGATCAGATTCTAGCAGTTCTTCATTTCGCAACGTACTTCTTTTGAATGCATCAGTTAGAACAATCGATCGCACCATTTTTTTAATCGACCAGTTTTCGCTTTGAAACTTGATGGCGAGATAATCTAATAGCTCAGGATGCGAAGGAAGCTTTCCTTGTAAACCGAAATTATCAACGGTTTCGACAATGCCTCTACCAAATAGATGGTGCCAAATTCTATTAACCATGACTCGAGAAGTCAATGGGTTTTCAGACTCTATAATGGCATTAGCAAATTGTAATCGACCGCTGCCTTCAGCCTCAAAAGGCACTCCGCCTTTGGGTAAAGCTGATAAAAAACTGCGCTTTACTTTTTCTTCGAAAGGTTCTTGATGATTTCCTCTATTAAAAACCGGACTGTTGATGCCGAAACCGTCTGTAATTCCGTAAAAAAAAGAAGTGCTAGTAAGCTTATTCACAAGTTCTTCTTTGTGATCAACTGCTGATTTTAGCTCCGGAAAAGAAGAAGATAATTTTCCTGCTTTTAGTTTTGAATTTATTCTGGGAATTTGATTAGCTGCAAGTTGTAATTGAGCCCAATTTTTTTGAAAGGAATCAGTTTTAAATTCTACATCTTCAGGCCATTTCGAATCATAGGTAATTGCATATTGAGCTTCAATATAAGCGTCTTCAGAAAGTTGATATGCATGACGTTTATATGCGCCCGGTAAAATTTCAAGGTATGCTTTGTGACCAACATATGGAGTTACATCAATTGTATAATTTTCCCATTGGTCATTATTGACTTGCATCTCTAACTCTCCGTAAATAGGATTTTGAATCAATTGAAAATTATCAATTACCAAACGAATGATACTCTTTTCTCCTCTCGCTCTGATGCCAATAAAATTTTGATCTATGATGAAATTTGGCGATTGCAGCGATCCAAAAATTCCTGTCCCTAAAAGTTTGCTTGATGCTCGGCCATCATCCAATTTTAGCAATTTGCCAGAAGTAGAGCTGATTATTGGGTCCCCTAAAGTCGTTCGATTACCGAAAGCCATTCCGTTACTTTTCCATCCGTCTAAATCAGTATTTCTAAAATCTCCGATGATGCGATAGGTGGTATCTGTTGCTACTTTTTCTTTGGATGCACCAGTGTTTTCTGCAATGTCTTTTTCATTCCATTTATCAGAAATCAATTTCCGCATATAGACTTTCAAGTCTTCAATATCTTTTACTGATTTTTCAGTAATAATTGATTTTTCAGCTGCAACTGGAGTGAAGCGAGTACTTTCTATTAATCCGTACATAGAATAATAATCAGCAGTCAAAATAGGATCGAATTTATGATCATGACAACGAGCACAAGAAACGGTAAGCCCTTGAAAGGTTTTTGAAGTCACATCGATAATATTATCGATGCGGTCTGCTTCATCCTTTTTAATATCAACCGGACTATGCGTACCCTCCGCCATAGCATAAAAAGCGGTACCTATTGGTGATTCCGCTATTTTTGACTCCGGATTGAAACGAACGGATTCAATCAAATCTCCAGCGAGATGCTCTTTCACCAATTGATTATAAGGAACATCATCATTAAAAGCTCGAATAAGATAATCGCGGTATCGCCAGGCACCTACGATAGAATAATCGAATTCATGCCCTTTTGTTTCTGCATAACGCACCAAATCCATCCAATGACGTGCCCACCGTTCGCCATAGGCATCAGTATTTAAATACCTATCGACCATTTTTTCATAGGCTTGCGGAGAGTTATCAGAAATAAAATTTTCAATATCGTCGGGAGAAGGAGGAAGACCAGTCATTAAATAAGATACGCGACGTATTAAAGAATTTTTACTTGCTTCTGGAGATTTTACTAGTTGTTTGTTTTCTAGCTGAATGTTAACAAGCGAATCAATAGTGGTTTTACTACTTGATTTAATAGAAGATATAGGAGGTATAAATGCCCAATGTTCTTTCCATTCAGCACCCTGATCGA
>CALLIG010000320.1 GCA_938009735.1 uncultured Flavobacteriaceae bacterium | reverse complement strand
GCTATCAATGGGTGTGTCCCAAGAACCAGCACAAGAAATACGAGCAGTTTTTTAATCATAATTAAGGAGTTTTGATAATGTTAGTTAGTTTAACATTGAGTTAACATTCTATGAAAATAACTATTTTTTGAATACTACCATACTAAATCAATAAAAAATGTGCTCGAACACATTTTTTACGTGTACGAACACATTAAAATTTACTTAGACAATCAGATATTAATGGCAATCAAGATTTAAAAAATCAATGAATTTGAAAGAAGTAAAATGCAGGTAATATTATTATACTATTCTAAATAGTATTTTGCATTTTCTGGAGTGATAATATCAATAGGTAATAAGTTCTGAGAGGGTATGGGTTTACCAAAGAGGAAATTTTCTGCAAGATAGCCCACACCTAAATAGGCTTGTCTTTTAGGTTTTTGGTGGATTAAAAAATCAATATCGCCATTTTGTAAAAGTTGAATATTCTCATCCAATAGGTCATATCCTACAATAACAATATCTTTTGCTAAATCTCCAATAGCATTTAATAAAAGATAAGCTTTTGAGTTCGTAACAAAAATTGCTGAAATTTCATTACTGCCTTTTACTAGATCAAGGCTGTTTTTTATAAAAGCAGACTCGACTGTGGTATCAAGACAATGCGTCTCTATTTTTGAATTAACTTGTTTTTCACTAAAGTATGCTTTGAATCCATCTTCCTTTAACTTCATGTGCGCCTCTTTGTCGATATGAAGAACAATAAGGTTTGATTTTTCATCAACCATTTTATCAATTAGACTAGCAGCTACTCTACCACTTTGAATTAAATCTTGCCCAATAAAATTTTTATTACTGAATGTATTTGTGTAGTTATTAAATAAAGCAACTGAAATATTTTGTTCCTCGCATTTTGTAAAAATGTTAAGCGCTTCTTTTTGAAAAAGAGGAGCTAGCAATAGTACATCTGGAGTTGAGCTTAAAGCCTCGTTTGACTTTTCTATAAACGATTGGCTATCCGAAGGGTCATAATAATACCTTTCTACTAGCACCCCAAATGGCTTAAATTCTTTAGCAGCTTTTTTAATACCCTTTACTGCAGGAATCCAATAGGCATCTTGGTTTGGGTCAGGTAGAATGACGCATATGTTATAAATCTTATTATTTTTAAGATTTCTGGCAATCGGATTTGGTTGGTAATCTATCTCCTTAAGTACTTTTTCAACACTTTTAAGTGCTTTGTCAGATACTTTTCCACGACCATGTAAGACCCTGTCTACTGTTCCTTTCGAAACACCTGACAATTCTGCAATATCTTTAATGGTATATTTTTTATCCATTGAGTATAACATCCTTTCGAATCTTTAATAATTAAAGATTCAATAAAATTAGTCGGTAAATATATGTAATTCTTAAATATATGTTAATAAAATCTGAGATTCCTTGATTTAATTTTGAAGTTTATCTTCGAAAAACAAATAATACCATGGTAACAGGATGATTAGTTTCTAATAGGTGGGTTTTTCAATAGTCGCTCTAGTGCTTCAAAGATTAATGCAATAACAATAACTAAAGCACATCCTATAAAGTTCAACCACAAATACCCTAATTTCTCTTCTCCTGAAGGAAATATGTGTATTAAATAATAGTAAATAAAACAAACCACTACTTGTGTTACTATTGCCGAAAAGAATACGGCATTCCCTTTTATAACTTTAAAGAAAAATGCCAATAGAAAAATACCTAGTACATTACCATAGAAAACACTACCAATAATATTTACCAACTGAATTAAATTATCAAAGAGGTTGGCAATGCAAGCAATCAAAATTGCAATAATGCCCCATAATAAGGTAAAGAACTTTGTCGCTTGAACATCTTCTTTTTCTGAAGAGTCTCCTTTTTTATTTCTTTTGTAGATATCTAATGCTGTAATAGTACCTAATGCGTTAAGTTCTGAAGCGGTTGATGACATTGCAGCCGAAAGTATAACCGCTAGTAGTAGACCAATAAGTCCATTGGGTAAATTGTTCAAAATAAAATGAATAAAGACATAATCTTTGTCATTTGTTTCGACATCTTCATTTGCTTGCTTGATAATTGCTTTTGCAGCAACCCTATTGATACTATCCTTTTTGTTAAGCGCTACAATATGCTGTTTTGCTTCTTCGATAGCGTTATATTCCTTGAGCTCAATCGCGGCAGAAAATTTATTCTGCGCCATACTCTTCTCAATCTCTAGTTCAACCTGTGCCTCTTGAAGTAGTTTATAATCACCTGCAAGATTAGATTCCATTACCGTTTTGGTTGCGGCAGGGTTGAAGTTTAAAGGTGATTGATTGTATTGATAGAATACAAATACCATTACACCAACCAAAAGAATGAAGAATTGCATAGGTATTTTAAGAATACCGTTAAAAATCAATCCTAATTGACTTTCCCGAACAGATTTTCCAGATAAATAGCGTTGTACCTGACTTTGGTCGGTACCGAAATAGGCTAGTGCTAAAAATAGACCACCTGTAATACCACTCCAAAATGTATATCTGCTTTTTGTGTCGAAGCTAAAATCAAGAATATTTAATTTGTCACTTGCGCCAGCAATTTTTAACGCTTTGTTAAATGAAATGTCTTGCGGTAAGTGACCAAGAATAAAGAAAAAGGTAATGAACATTCCCGTCATGATAATGAACATCTGTTGCTTCTGTGTTACACTTACAGCTTTTGTGCCACCTGAAACTGTATATATAATAACCAAAACACCGATTATGATATTAAGTATTCTTAAATCCCAACCAAGTATAGCAGACAAAATTATGGAAGGTGCAAAAATCGTAATTCCAGCTGCAAGTCCTCTTTGTATCAAAAATAGAATAGCCGCTAAAGATCTAGTTTTTAAGTCAAACCTGTTTTCTAGAAACTCATATGCTGTATAGACTTTAAGTTTGTGATATATAGGAATAAACACTAAACAGATAATAATCATGGCTATTGGCAAACCGAAATAGAATTGCACGAAGCCCATGCCATCATGAAAAGCTTGCCCTGGAGTAGATAAAAATGTAATTGCACTTGCTTGTGTTGCCATAACAGACAAACCAATGGTCCACCACTTTGAATCTCTTCCGCCACCTACGTAGTCTTCTACATTGTTTTTACTTGCTCTAGTTTTCCAAACGCCGTAGATTACTATAAATAGTAAGGTGCCAGTTAGTACAATCCAATCAATTGTTTCCATATTAATTGAAAGATGTCATTAGGTATGAGAAAATTAGAACGTACGCGATATTAAGAACTAACACCAAAGTATATTCTTTTTTCCAAATAAATTTCTCGTGCATGTTTATCCTTTTACTTTTGATGGGTTTTCTACTTTCTCTTTTCCTACTGATAACATATTTGCAAAAAGCTTATACGCACCAGATACGCCTGCGGGAAGCTCTCTAAAAAAACTTAATCCCGTATAAATATAATTTCCTTTGCCATAAGGAGCTATTAAAAGACTTCCTTTTTTTGCAGATTCTCCTTGATCATTCATTGATAGTATAGGAGTAAAGGCATCATCCCACTTGTCAGGAAAATATAATCCTCGCTCTTGAACCCATCCATTAAAATCTTCAGACGCTATTGGATTAGGAAAATTCACAAGCGAATGATCTTTAGCTAAAATCTTCACTTCTGAATTTTCATCAGTAACACGATCACGCGATACTTCTAAACTGTAAGGAGCAATATTTTCAAACTGTTTGCCCCATCTACTTGCGGTATTGTATTGAACAATAAGGTTTCCGCCATTTTTTACATAATCAAGTAAATAGCGTTGTTTAAATTTTAGTTCATCTACTACATTATAGGCTCGTATGCCAACAACAACAGCATCAAATTTCGCAAGACTACCTTCTTGAATTGAAGAAGGATCGACGGTTACAACATTATATCCTATTTGTTCTAAACTCGTCGGTACATCGTCACCCGCGCCAACAATATAACCAATGTTTTCACCTAGTCGTTGAATGTTCAATCGAACCACCTTTGTTTCCGCTGGCAGTAAAATAGATTGCGTGGGTACATGGTCATATGCGATGGTCACCAGTTCTTTGTTTATTGTTTTTCCGTTGATTCGTAATATAGGTGTAATGTAATTTTCATCTTCAATTTCAGGTGGCGTTAATGTGAACATAACAATCTGTTCGTCTCCCTTTTTATCAATTGAGAAAGCCTTTGTTTCTTGATCAACTGTCCATCCTTTTGAAAAACAAAATTGAACATCACCTGCTACGCTATCTTTGTGAGCTTTTATGGTGACGGGAACTTGTTTTGAGTTTCCATCCGCAAAAATTAAAACCTTATCACTAAATCGAGCAGTTGCTTCAGGCAATATTTCGAAAGGCTCATATAGCTCTCCCTTGTCATTACGAGCATATCTGTACACCACAGGTTTTTCAAATGATATTTCATATCCTCCGAAATCTAAAAGAAAATTCGCATGAAAAGCCCTTGGGGTTTCGGGATAGCCAATCAATGAAGGATCTGTTACCTTATATGTGCCTAAGGTGCCTTTTTCATTAAGCCAATATGGACTTGTGAAATCAGTATTTTCTGGAATCTTTATATCAATTTCGAAGTTTTCTTTTTTATTATTTTCAAGGGATATGTTCGGGTTTAACCCTGAATTCATTGTATTAATAAGGATAGACTTCAGAACTACATATGATTGGCTTCTATTCAAAGCTTCAATATTTACTTTAACGTTGTTGGCCGGATTCGAGTTCGCAGCATCTGCAGAAGCTTCTAGATATAAACCGGAAACCGTCAAAATTATGGCCTCTATTTCTTCAAGCTTAATAGTTTTCCAATGATCGTCTGAAAGTTCTTTGATCAGAGCATGTGCCTTGAGCAGCTCTGGTAAATGCTTTGCCGGATTGGTGAAATCAAAATTATTTTCAACAGCGTATAATATCTTTCCAATATTCTCACCTCCTTTTATTCTTGACCAGCTAGTATCAATACCATCAAATATATTATTCTTGTCTTTTGGTAAATCACCTTTAAGTAATTCAATGTATTCATTTTGACTACCTCTTGTACTCAACCTACCAAAGCCTTGACAAAGATGCTGGCTACTTGCTAATGACGCTATTTCGTTATTGGAGACTCCTAAAATAGGGTAGTAGCTGCCTACATCCATATTTAGCATTTTTGACTTATCGGCTTTCTCAAATTTTTCTTCACTTCCGTAGAACCACCATGAAGTATTAAAAAAGAGTCTTTGGGGTTGCCAAATTTCAGTAGTTGTTAAATGCTCAGGGTATGCCTTCGGATCATTTACTAAATCAAATGCCTCAAAACTCAACATTGCTGACGAAGTGTGATGACCATGCGTAGAACCTGGTGATCGGTGATCAAATCGATTAATAATGACATCAGGTTTGAAATTTCGAATGATACGAACTACATCACTCAATACTTCCTCTTTATTCCAAATTTTTAAGGTTTCGTCAGGATGCTTTGAATAGCCGAAGTCATTTGCTCTACTAAAAAATTGTTGACCACCATCTACACGCCGTGCCGCTAAAAGCTCTTGCGTACGCAAAACGCCTAATAGTTCTCGTAATTCAGGTCCTATCAAATTTTGACCTCCATCACCTCTTGTAAGCGATAAATATGCCGTTTTTGCTTTCGTATTGTTTGACAAATAAGATATAAGTCTTGTGTTCTCATCATCAGGATGCGCAGCCACATAGAGCGCTTTACCCAAAAAGTTTAATTTTTCAATGGCATGATACATATCTGCTGATGTCTGTTTTTTAGGAGCCTGAGACATCATGCTAGCCGTTATAAAAAATAACAAAGGAAGTAATACTAATCGTTTACGCATTAATCTGAATTTAGTTGGCTTTTCAAAGATAGAAAGATTAGCAAGCGAAGAAATTTTCTTTTAGACTTCTTTAACAAATACTAACTTTTAGACCCTGTTTCAATCTTTTCTTCTTTGAACTGATCAAATTGGTTAGTCAGTTCTTCATTATAGGTAGCTATTAAAGCCACGCCTTTTTGAAGTACAAGATTATTTGGATAGGTAAGAATCTCTCCATTTTTTTTACGTAGATGTAAGTGGAAGGCGCGAATATCTTCTATGACAAAAATATTTTGACTTAAATCATCAGGGTCGCTAATTTCAGAATCCATGATACGAACGGTGTTACCAATCTTAAATGGATAAGAGAAAAATATAATTACACCTGCGGTAATATTGCTAAGAATAGACCATTGTGCAAATAATGCTACTCCAATAACTGCAAAAATGGATGATATTAGAACACCTAAATCTTTAAAATTAACACCCCAAATTAATGTAAGTACTGCAATTGCCGTTAAGGTAAAAACAATAGATATATATTTTAATATTAAGTTCGTCCGTACCTGGTTGAAATCTCCTAGCTTCCCCACTTTTCGTACGGCCTGACTAAGTATGAATTTAGAAATTATAACTACCAAAATAGTAATCAAACTCCATAAAAATTCGCTTTTATGATTGGTAATAAACTCTTCCATAAACTATAATCCTAAACTATCTCGCAAAGATAAAAAACGATTGCTGTTTTTTTGCCAATAAGGGCTCTTTATTGTTTTAATTCTAGTAGCAGTAGACGTCATAATTTTAGCTTCTGAACCATAGCCTGCTTTATAACTATCTGTCCAATTTTCAATGTTATGTGGAAAAGATGATGTGAAATGTATAGTTAGGTTTCTTTCTAATTCAGGATATATAATTTCATAGCTAAAAAGATCATTTTTTTTTGTTAAAGTTGCTTTAGCCTTATAAGATCTTAATTCTTTGTGAGTCAGTCGAATAAACTCCATTGATGGAATGATTTTAATTTCTCCAATCGGTAGCGAATTAGGGTCTATTCTAAGCTTGTTCCACAACTCATTTTCTAAAATGGTTTTTTCTAATTCTAGGTTTTGATCTCCTTCTGATTCGAAGTACGAATGTGATGTAATCTCGAACTTTTCACGATTATTGATTTGAGCATAAACTTGACCACACCATTCTTGCGATGAAAAAGAAATTTTTACTGCATGTTGGTTATCATGTACAGGATAAAAACTACTGCTCATTATCGAATATGGGTAAATTCCGGTCAAGTAGTTTTTAGTGCTATTTAATTTTAACACAGGAATATTATCAGAATTGCTTTGATCGGCTTTAACTTGCTTTGTATTATGAAAAGGCTCTGTAACATAAATGAGTACCGCAGTACCTTCTCGCATTTCTCCATAGCGGGCTTGTTGCAATTTATAAGAACTAATTTCGGCCTCGCCTGAATACCAATATTTTTTAAATTCTTCAGAAATCGCTTTTTTCGGAGCTAATTCATCATCCGAAACATGCATAGCAACTTCTTTACTGATTTCAA
>CALLIG010000319.1 GCA_938009735.1 uncultured Flavobacteriaceae bacterium | reverse complement strand
GCAATCAATTCTTTAAAATAATCTGACACTTTTGAAGTACCTGACTTCCCGTCGTCGTCAATATTTGATAAAATCACTACGGTATAATTGTCTTTCATAAAATCCATTAGTTCGCCACGAACTCCAAACCAACCACCACTATGACCTTGTATGGTTTGATTATACCTCAAATCAATATCTATTCCGTATCCTAGATTAGTATTATAACCTTTTACTTTAGGTATAAACATTAATTCTGTTGTTTCTTTACTCAGCAACTCATAGTTTCTTAAAGCCTTTGAGAATTTAAACAAATCTTCAATTGTGGAGTAATGAAAGCCTGCTGGCGACGTTTTGGCAAGATAATATTCGTTCTTTCTTGGTGTTTTATCTTCTTGTAAAAATGTAGTATAACCGCTTGCTTTGTTTTGTATAATCGCATCAATCTCAAGTTCTGTGGTATTAGTCATTTTCGCAACTGTAAAAATGTTCTCCCTTACATAATCATAGTAGTTCAGTCCGCTAACTTTCTCGATAATGAGGCCAAGAATTATAAAGCCTGATGCACTATAATCGTATTTAGTTCCGGGTTTTGATAATAGAGTATCGTTTTCAAAACGTTGTGCAAAATCTGATACATTTTTGAATTTGAGATTATTGGTTTTCCAAAAATCTAAATCATTATTGTTTCCAGAAGTGTGTGTCAGAAGTTGATGGATTGTTACTGAATCCCTTACCAGTTTATTAGGGTAATCAGGTAAATAATCTCCTATCGGTGTTTTTAGGCCAACTTTTCCATTTTCATAGAGTTGTAAAGTGGCTACCGCTGTTATCATTTTGGTAATAGAAGCGATATTAAATTTGGTCCCCACCTTATTTGGGTTTCCATATTCAATACTGGCAAGTCCAAAAGCTCTTTTCTCAATTACTTTGTCATTATGTGCAACCAAAATTGCTCCTGAAAAATCACTTGGTTTTAAATTGTCTAAATAAGATTTTATTTCGGTGTCTTTGGTTTGTCCAAACGCAAGAAATGTTAGTATTAAAAATGTTGTAGTTGAGTAAATTGTTCTTTTGGTTTTCATCAGTTTTTGTTAATTCCTTTTGTACCTTATAAGTGAAATTAAAGATACAATCGTCCATACTCCTTCAAGTATAATAAAAGGAATATATTCCATAAGAATTGAAGCAAAACAAGCCATACTTGCGCCAACTAAGTTTAGTAAAATAAAAGTCAAATCATTACTTTTTATTTTTCCTACTACATTAAGTA
Organism: uncultured Flavobacteriaceae bacterium; assembly: GCA_938009735.1. Taxonomy (GTDB): domain Bacteria; phylum Bacteroidota; class Bacteroidia; order Flavobacteriales; family Flavobacteriaceae; genus Maribacter_C. The sequence continues at coordinate 1,428 of CALLIG010000319.1, read as the reverse complement.
TATAGGCTAAGAGTATTTGAAAAACTCCAATAAAACCGATCCAATCTATGTTACTCATTTATTGTTTTCAACTTGTTGCTAGCGTTAGAACTTAGCTTAGTTCTGAGTTAAGGAAACTTTTCATTTTCATCTACGCACTAAGTTAAAGCTTATTGTTTAGTTTTATTTTTTCTTGTTTAAAGCTTTTATCCATAAGATATATCGACTGCATAAATATACACAGACCTTTCAAATACAGCATAAGCTTTCGATCTTTATAAGCGTTGTTATGAATTACGGTCTGAGAATGCTCTCAAACCGTAATTGCTTTTTATTTGGTTAAGCGGCTGTTCTAGTTTCTACCTGCCATTACACCGCCATCAGTATCCCAAATCGCACCTGTAACCCAAGATGCTTTTTCTGAAAGTAAGAAAAGGACACTATTTGAAATTTCAGATGCTTCACCAATTCTGCCAATAGGGTGAAATGCATTAAAACCGACTAATGCTTTTTCTGCCTCTTCTTTGCCTCCGAAAACTCCGTGATAAACCGGAGTGTTTACCAATGCCGGAGATACAGCATTAACTCTGATGTTATCATCAGCTAACTCCATAGCTAGGTGTTGCGTCAAAGAATGTAAGCCTGCTTTTTGCATTGAGTAGGCAGACGAAGGTGTAGCTTTTACAGCTTGTTTGGCCCACATAGACCCTATATTTACAATCGATCCTCCGTTGGTAGATTTCATTTTTTTAGCAGCACTTTGTGTGATGAAAAAGAAACCTCGGTTTAGATCTAGATACGAATTGTAATCTTCCATTGTGTGATCAAGAAATGGTTTAGGACCAAAAATACCTGATGCATTTACAAGATGATCTAAGTTGTCTAAAGCATCAATCTTTGAGATCAATGTTTTTACTTCATCAGTATTAGAAATATCTGTGGTATGTTTTATCAGATTTGGTGCATCAGCTATTTTGTCAACATTTCTTCCGACAATATGCACGGTTGCGCCTTCTGCTAGTAATGCATTTGTAGTTGCATTACCGATGCCACTTGTACCTCCAATTACTAGAGCTACTTTTTTTTCGAATTCTTTCATTTTATTTATTTTAATTGTTTAATGTTTATTTATTATAATAAGGTAGACTGGTCTGTATTTTTATAACCAAATTTTTTTTACTTTATGATTTTCGAACACAAATTCTTGGTTTCCTTAATAGGCCATACTGCTTGATGCAAGTGACTTTCACCAACCGCACTTTCATAGAGTAGGTAAATCTGGCGCGAAAGAGAATCAATTTCTTCTAATTTAATAGTATCTAAATTGTTTGTAACGAGTTTAGAAATAAGCTGAATGAAATTATTTTTCTGGGCTTGTATTTCATTTCTGATTATTTCATTATCGTTTGGAATTTCAGAAACTGTTTTAATACACCAGCAGCCATTAAA
>CALLIG010000318.1 GCA_938009735.1 uncultured Flavobacteriaceae bacterium | reverse complement strand
GCTTTTCATTTTGTGAAAGAAATCAAAGCAAATAATAAAGCTGTAAAAGAGCGAAATGCTGAAGCAATTGAGAAGGGTGAATTGCCTACAGAAACTGAAATCAAACCGATTATCGGCTGTGAGTTTTTCGTTTGTGACGATCACCTAAATAAAAATGTAAAAGATTACGGCTATCAAATTGTGTTGCTGGCCAAGAATAAAAAAGGCTATCACAATCTGGCGAAAATGTCTTCTATCGCATATACAGAAGGATTTTATTACGTGCCGCGAATTGACAGAAAAGTAATTGAAAAGTATAAAGAAGATATCATTGTGCTTACCGGTAATTTGTATGGTGAAGTACCTGGAAAGATTTTAAATGTAGGGGAGAAGCAAGCTGAGGAAGCTTTAATCTGGTGGAAAGAACAGTTTGGTGACGACTTATATGTCGAAATCATGCGTCATGGGCAAGAAGATGAAGCGCGGGTGAATAAGGTTTTGATTCCGATGGCGAAAAAGCATCAAGTCAAAATGGTAGCTTCTAATAACACTTACTATTGTGAAAAAGAAGATGCTGATGCTCATGATATTTTATTGTGTGTAAAAGATGGAGAAAAGCAGGCAACTCCCATAGGAAGAGGTCGCGGCTATCGCTACGGATTGCCGAATCAAGAATATTATTTTAAATCTCAAGATGAGATGAAAGGTCTTTTTAAAGATCTTCCAGAATCTATATTAAATGTTCAAGAGATTCTTGACAAAGTAGAACCTTATGAATTGGCACGTGATGTATTGTTGCCAGTATTCGATATTCCTGAAGAATTCAAAGTTGCTGAAGATGCTGATGGCGGCAACCGAGGTGAAAATGCCTATTTGCGTCACATCACATATAAAGGTGCTGAAAAACGGTATGAAGAAATCACGCCTGAAATTACAGAACGTATTGATTTTGAATTAGAGACTATTAAAAATTCAGGGTATCCTGGGTATTTCTTGATTACGGAAGATTTTATTAGAGAGGCGCGTAATATGGATGTATCTGTGGGACCCGGTAGGGGTTCTGCTGCTGGTTCGGTAGTTGCATACTGTTTGACTATTACGAATATTGACCCGCTGAAATACGATTTACTTTTTGAGCGATTTTTAAATCCGGATAGGGTATCGATGCCTGATATTGATATTGATTTTGATGATGAAGGTCGTGGACGGGTTATGGATTATGTAATCAAAAAATACGGTTCAAATCAGGTAGCGCAGATTATCACTTATGGCACGATGGCTGCGAAATCATCGATTCGAGATACGGCTAGAGTTCTTGATTTGCCTTTGGGCGATGCCGATCGAATTGCAAAGTTGATTCCGACGATGTCGAAGTTGGGTAAGATTTTTGGCAAGACCGATGCAGAATTGAAGAAGAAGTTTCGTGCTGATGATTTAGAGAAAATAAATCAACTTTTGAATATTGCTGAAGGTGACGATTTAGAAGGGCAAACCTTGACCATGGCGCGAACGCTTGAGGGTTCTGTGCGAAATACAGGTATTCATGCCTGTGGGGTGATTATTACGCCGAGTGATATTACCAATTTTGTTCCGGTAGCCAAAGCGAAAGATTCTGATTTATATGTTACGCAATTTGACAACTCTGTAGTTGAGGACGCTGGCTTATTAAAGATGGATTTCTTGGGATTAAAAACCTTGACTCTGATTAAAGACGCGGTCAAAATTGTAAAAGCTAAGCACGGAATTGAGTTAGTGCCTGATGATTTTCCGTTGGATGATGAAAAGACCTACGAACTTTTTCAACGTGGGGAAACAGTAGGGGTTTTTCAATACGAATCTCCCGGAATGCAAAAACACATGAAGGATTTAAAACCTTCTGTTTTTGATGATTTGATTGCAATGAATGCCTTGTATCGACCGGGTCCAATGGAATACATTCCTGATTTTATTCAACGTAAAAACGGGATGGCAGAAATCAAGTATGATCTTCCTGATATGGAGGAATATTTGAAGGAAACTTATGGTATTACGGTATATCAGGAGCAGGTGATGCTACTTTCCCAGAAGTTGGCTGGTTTTTCTAAAGGTGAAGCAGATGTACTTCGAAAAGCAATGGGTAAAAAGATTTTTGCTGTACTGGCGAAGATGAAACCTAAGTTTTTGCAGGGAGGCGAAGCTAATGGGCATCCGACGGATATCCTTGAAAAAATATGGAAAGATTGGGAAGCTTTTGCCGCCTATGCCTTCAATAAAAGTCATTCTACTTGCTACGCGTATATCGCCTATCAAACAGCATACTTAAAAGCACATTACCCTGCCGAATACATGGCTTCGGTATTGAGTAACAATATGAATGACATCAAGCAGGTTACCTTCTTTATGGAAGAATGTAAGCGCATGGGGCTAGAAGTTTTAGGTCCTGATGTCAATGAATCATACTACAAATTTGCGGTAAATAAGCATGGAGCCGTTCGTTTCGGAATGGGAGCTATAAAAGGCGTTGGTCGTTCTGCAGTAGAAACTATAGTAGAGCATCGTAAAAAAGATGGTTCTTATAAATCGGTATTTGATTTAGCCAAGCGTATTGATTTGCGATCGGCAAATAAAAGAGCTTTTGAAGGTTTAGCTGTTGCTGGTGGTTTTGATTCCTTTGGTACGACGCACCGTGCGCAATATTTTCATACGGAAGGCGATAGTATTACATTTTTGGAAAAAGTAATAAAGTCAGCGAACCGATATCAAGAGAATAAAAATTCATCTCAAATGGATATGTTTGGAGGAAGCTCAGATGCTGAAATTCCTGAGCCAGAAGTACCGCCTTGTGAAGAGTGGGGTACGATGGAAAAACTCCGAAGAGAAAAAGAAGTAGTTGGTATCTATATTTCAGGACACCCATTAGACGACTTTAAATCGGAAGTCAAAGCCTTCTGTAATGCGAGTATTTCACATGTTAATGAAATGGCAAATTATGTGAATCACGAACTTACACTTGCAGGGGTAATTACAGATGTGCAGCATCGTATCTCAAAAAATGGAAAGGGCTGGGCGATGTTTACTATGGAAGATTATACGGAGTCGTATGAATTTCGAATTTTTGGAGAAGAATATTTAAAGTTTCGACATTTCTTAATGATAAATTCCTTTGCCTATGTTAAGATTTTCATCAAAGATGGATGGACGAATCGTGACACGGGTAAAAAAGGAGACCCTCGTATGCAGTTCAATAGCTTTATGTTATTGCAAGAAGTGATGGAGGCCTATGCTAAGAAACTCACCATAAAATTGGACATAAATAACCTGCAGGAAGAGAAAGTACATCAATTGAAAGATACCTTAATTTCACATAAAGGAAATCACACTTTAAACTTTATAGTGTATGAGATGGAAGAAAAGATAAAAGTAAACCTGTCGAGTAGAAAACAGAAGATTCAAATATCAAGCGAACTTTTACATCAATTGGAAGAAAACGAAGTGCATTTCAAATTGAATTAAATATAGAAAAATCAATAAATTCCCTTGATGGCGCAATAGTCAAAACGAATAAAACGTTAGTAAGTAAACAGGGAAATATTTGACTAACTTTGTGTAATATTAAAATAAAACAAAATGGCATTAGAAATAACAGATGCAACTTTTGACGAAGTTGTATTGAAAAGCGATAAACCAGTAGTAGTAGATTTTTGGGCAGCTTGGTGTGGACCTTGTAGAATGGTAGGACCTGTAATTGATGAGGTTAGTACTGAATACGAAGGAAAAGCAGTAGTTGGTAAGGTTGATGTAGACGCGAACCAAGAATTTGCAGCAAAATACGGAGTACGTAATATTCCTACCGTATTAGTATTTAAGAACGGTGAAATTGTAAGCAGACAAGTTGGAGTTTCTCCAAAGAAAGTTTATACTGACGCAATTGATGCGGCTATGTAATTACTAAGTTTCAAAAGAAAATATTAAAAAATCCTGTCTTAGAAGACAGGATTTTTTTATTTTAAGCTACAATTTCATTCGTTAAAAAAAGCTATGATTTTTAGATTATTAATTTTTGCTATCATTATAGGGGCTGTCATATATTTCATTCGAGCCTACGGAAACAAGGAGTATAGAAAGTGTGGAAAATGTGAAGGCAAAGGATTTTGGAAGGGCTTAAGGGGTGAAAAAGAGAAATGCGATGTTTGTAAGGGTTCTGGAAAAGTTCAAAACAAATAAATGTCATGTGCATAAATTGCGTTCAGCGCATATCCTTATCTTAGTCCTATGAATCTGCAATCAGAATTAAATAAAGCCTCCCTTTTTCAGAATTTAGAAATGCTTGCTAACCAAGTAGTGGAAGGTTTTATAAGCGGAATTCATAAAAGTCCTTTTCATGGCTTCTCCGCAGAATTTGCGGAGCATAAAATCTACAATGTAGGTGAAAGCACCAAGCATATCGACTGGAAGCTTTTTGCCAAAACGGATAAACTTTACACCAAAAAATACGAGGAGGAAACTAATCTAAGATGTCATATGATTTTAGATAGTTCGGCTTCTATGTATTATCCTGAAGTTAAGAGCCTGGGGATTGGTGATTTGAATAAAGTTGGTTTTGGAGTTCTAGCTATCGCTGCATTGATGAATATATTAAAACGTCAGCGTGATGCTGTTGGACTAAGTGTCTATTCAAATGAATATGATTTTTATGCTCCTGAAAAAGGAAGTGAGCGACATCATCAGATGTTATTAGCGAAACTCAGCGAGATTAGTTTAAATACAAAACCTTCAAAGCAGACTGAAACATACACGTATTTACATCTCATTGCAGAGAAGATGAAAAGACGAAGTCTAATTTTCTTGTTTACAGATATGTTTCAAACAGAGACTGATGATGAAAAACTTTTTGATGCATTGCGTCATTTAAAGCATAATAAACATGAAGTAGTTCTTTTTCATCTTCTTGATAAAGAAAAAGAATATAATTTTGATTTTGAAAATACACCCAAGCGATTTGTAGATGTGGAAACTGGTGCGCATATTGATTTGTATGCTGACACTATAAAAGAGGCTTATAATGAGCGTTTAAGTGCTTATTTTGAGGATCTTAAGTTGAAGTGTGCCCAGTATAAAATCAAATATGTTGATGTAAATGTACGGGCTGATTTCTCAAAGGTGCTGAATACATATTTGGTAGAACGTCAAAAATTTCTCTAATCAGAATTTATTTTTAATAAAATTGTTTGTGCAATTCAATAAGCGATGTATATTTGCAGTCGCTAAACGCCACGGTCTGGTAGTTCAGTTGGTTAGAATACCTGCCTGTCACGCAGGGGGTCGCGGGTTCGAGTCCCGTCCAGACCGCTAAAAAGCTTCAACATACGTTGAGGCTTTTTTTGTGCTCTATTTTTGGTACAATTGATTAGAAAGTAATAGCATGAGATGATTAAAATAACTTTGAATCCTATATGTTTCTATATGAGGAGAATTCTTTAGCAACGATATTCGAAAGACTCTAAACCACATTGGCTTATTCGTTATAAGCAGGCAGGTATTTAGTAATCGTATTATTCATATAATCAACTTCATTCAAAGCCTTTTGCGTAAAATCAAATAAACTTAAGCATCTGTCAAGGTTTTGATTTTCGTAGGCCACTTTGTAATATACGTTGTTATTAAGATAATCGGTCAGCG
>CALLIG010000317.1 GCA_938009735.1 uncultured Flavobacteriaceae bacterium | reverse complement strand
GATAGCATTCTCGAACAGTTGTGGTAGTGATATGCCAGCAACACCCGCCTGTTCTGGTAGAATACTTTGTTCGGTAAGCCCTGGTGTAGTATTCATTTCTAGCATGTATGGTTCATCGCCAACAAATATAAATTCGCTTCTAGAAAAACCGCTCATTTTTAGAACATCATAGGCTCGCTGAGCCATTCTAGTAACGTTCTCCTTTTGGGCTTCCGATATTCTTGCTGGAGTTATTTCTTTTGATTTACCTTCATATTTGGCTTCATAATCAAAAAAATCATTTTCCGTCACAATTTCTGTAATAGGAAGTACTTTGGTTTGACCATTATACTTTATTACACCAACAGAAACCTCTGTGCCGTCTAAAAATGCCTCAATAATGATCTCGTCATCTTCTTGATAGGCATTTTCAATGGCAGACTTTAGTTGTTCTTTTTCATACACTTTTGAGATGCCGAAACTACTTCCGGCTTTGTTTGCTTTTACAAAACAGGGCAAGCCAACTTTTTCAACAATAGCATTTTCATCAATAACATCTCCTAAATTTAAGTAGTAAGACGCAGCAGATTTTATTCCGTAAGGTTTTAAAACACTTAATAAATCTCTTTTATTAAAAGTAAGAGCTGATTGATAATAATCACATGAAGTATGTGCCATATTCAATAACTCAAAATAAGCTTGCATTAAACCATCTTCACCGGGTGTGCCATGTATAGCGTTGAAAACACAGTCAAATTTAACTACCTCTTCGTCAACTTTAATAGAAAAATCATCTCGATTTACCAGATACTCTTTTTCATTTTCATCTACATAAACCCATTTGTCTTTGGTGATATGAATGCGGTATGATTCAAATTTTTGTGCATCTAAGTACTTGTGCACCACATTGCCACTCTTTATAGAGATTTTGTATTCGCTAGAATAGCCGCCCATAATTATGGCGATCTTTTTTTTCATATTCGATTTGATAACAACATTGTTTAACAAAAAGTCAATACTTCAAAGTAAAGAAAAAGCGATGGTTTTCATCGGCTTACATTGAAATTTTTTAAAAGCAGTAATCATAAACATATTTAGAGCATCATTTTATATCTTTGCCTACATATGTGAAAGCCAAAGATCAGAAGTGTAGATGGAAATATACATATGGGCTAGAAAGCATGTTTTTAACGTAATTCTATTAGCAGTTTTAACTTTAGATGTTCATAAATAGTAATAGATGAAAACTTTTTTTACATTTTTAAAAAGTCGCACATTTTTAATTCAGATAGGCTTAGCACTTTTAGTAGGAGTTCTTTTGGTTTTCTGTGTTTTGACATGGTTGAACAGCACTACGAATCATGGCGAATTTGTTGAGGTTCCTGATTTTTCAAAAATGTCAGTTATGGATATGCGTAAGGCTGTAGAAGAAGCGGAACTTAGATATGAGGTTTTAGATTCGGCTAATTTTAATCCTGATTATCCAAGATTTTCAATAATTGAACAAGACCCAGCAGCAGGTAGTAAAGTAAAAGAAGATCGTAAGATTTATTTAACTGTAAATCCTTCCGGATATAAAAAGGTATCCTTACCCGATGTAATTCAGGTAACACAAAGAAATGCAACATCGATGCTTCGAGCTGTTGGACTTGATGTGCAACGAGTAACTCGTATCGATCAAATTGGAAAGGATATGGTATACTATGTAAAATATAAAGGAAAGCAGGTCTCAGCAGGTGAAAAGCTTCCTAAAACTTCAAAAGTAGAATTGGTTTGCGGTAATGGTAGAATTGGTGAACGCGAACAGATTAAAGCAGATTCTGAATAATTATGGAGTCAGAAAACGGTCCTCAACTTCAAGAAGAAGAACTTTACGAACATCATAAAATTGTTGCTTCAAAAGGGCAAGATCCACTTCGCGTAGATAAGTTTTTGATGAACTTCATTGAGAATGCAACTCGAAATAAAATACAGAAAGCAGCAAAAGATGGCCAAGTTTGGGTCAATGAAGTAGCTGTAAAACAAAATTATAAGGTAAAGGCAGGCGATGAAGTTAAGGTGATGTTTGAGCATCCGCCTCATGAGTTTTTATTGGTTCCTGAAAATATTCCAATAGACATAGTTTACGAAGATGATGTGCTATTAGTAGTGAATAAGCCAGCAGGAATGGTTGTTCACCCGGGACACGGAAATTATTCTGGCACATTGATTAATGCGTTGATATATCATGTAGATAATCTTCCAGCAAACAGCAATGAAAGACCCGGTTTAGTGCACCGTATCGATAAAGACACTTCAGGCTTATTACTGGTTGCAAAAACAGAGGCTGCCATGACTCATTTGTCAAAACAGTTTTTTGATAAGACTTCAGAACGCGAATATGTTGCGCTAGCTTGGGGTAATATGACTGATGATGAAGGTAGAATAGAAGGTAACATAGCACGTCATCCTAAAAATAGACTTCAGATGCATGTTTTTCCTGAAGGTGAAGAAGGTAAAGAAGCGGTTACCCATTATAAAGTTCTTGAGCGGTTGGGTTATGTAACCTTGGTCTCATGTAAGTTAGAGACAGGTCGTACGCACCAAATCAGAGTGCACATGAAATATATTGGTCATACTTTGTTCAATGATGAACGTTATGGCGGTGAACGTATTTTGAAGGGTACCACTTTTACCAAGTACAAGCAGTTTGTAGATAATGCTTTTAAAATTTTACCAAGACAAGCCTTACATGCCAAAACATTAGGTTTTGTTCATCCTGTTTCTGGTGAAATGATGCGATTTGATTCTGAATTGCCAAAAGATATGGCTGATTGCATTGAAAAATGGCGACAATATTCACAACATAGTCAGTAGACCTTTTTAAACGGAATGCAATGAAAAACACACTCCGGCTCACATTAGTTACTATATTGATATCCTGTATTGCATGCAATGAAAGGCAATATAAGAAACAGCTTGCTGAGCATCCTGAAACTATTTCCATCGTTAATAATGAGGTCAATTTGATCCATCCAAAGGATATCAAAATTGATTCTTCAAAATACGCCCACGGTTTTGATTTCCCTGTTGGAAAGCCAGAAGGCAAAGGATATTATAATGCACAAAAATTTGGTATGAATAATCATCTTGGTGATGACTGGAATGGTAACAATGGGGGTAATTCTGATTTGGGAGACCCAATTTTTGCTATTGGTCATGGATATGTAAAGTTTGCACAAAATATTGGAGGTGGTTGGGGTAATGTAATTCGAATTGTTCACTTTCTACCAAATGAAAAAAAGTATGAATCTATTTATGCGCATTGTGATTCGATTTTGGTAGCGGAAGAAAAATGGATTGAAAAAGGAGATCAGATAGGCACGATTGGCACAGCAAACGGACAGTACTATGCTCATTTACATTTAGAAATACGAGATAATATTGATCTTGAAATAGGCGGAGGGTATTCTGAAAATCAAGACGGATATGTTGATCCTACTGCGTTTATAAATAGTCATCGTAAAATACAAGAACAAGAGTAAATAAGTTTTAGTAATTGTTGCATTGAAAAAGCCTTTTTATAACAATAGGCAATCTGAAAAATTGGTTTTATTTTTACATTAAAATTGAGCCGCTATGAAAATTGTTATCTCCCCAGCTAAGTCCCTAGATTTTGAAAAAGAGCTGCCAACAGCTAAATATACACAGCCCGATTTTTTAGAAATGTCTAAAAAATTAAATAAGACTTTGGTAAAGAAAAAGCCTAAAGCTTTATCTGAGCTTATGAGTATTTCTGATAACCTTGCTCAACTTAATTGGCAGCGTAATCAAGATTTTGAAACTCCGTTTACTCCATCAAACGCTCGCCCGGCTGTATATGCTTTTAACGGTGATGTATACCAAGGCTTAGATGTTTATTCGCTATCAGAAAATAAGATAGATAAACTGCAGAATACGCTTCGAATTTTATCAGGACTTTATGGTGTTCTTAAACCTTTAGATTTGATGCAAGCTTATAGACTTGAAATGGGTACTCAATTAAAGGTTGGCCGTAAAAAGAATTTGTATGAATTCTGGAAAAAAGACTTAACCGATCATTTGAATTCAGAATTATCAGAAGATGAGCTTTTTGTTAATTTAGCCAGTAACGAATATTTTAATGCTGTTGACGAAAAAGCGTTGAAGGTATCTGTGATTACGCCGATATTTAAAGATTGGAAGAACGATAAATTAAAAATTATCAGCTTTTTTGCCAAGAAAGCAAGAGGAGCTATGGTTCGTTATATTATTGATTCAGATGCTAAAACCTTAGAAGATATTAAAGGTTTTAACTTGGATGATTATATGTTTAGTCAAGAACATACATTAAAAGCGAATCAACCCGTATTCATTAGATAGAATATTTTTAAAAAGCCACCGTTTTAATAGTAACACGATTTCATTTAAAAACGGATGCTATGAAAAATGCCCTTACCCTTATTTTAGTTGTAATTCTCTTATCTACAGGTTGTACTGACCGAGATGATAAAATAACTGCTATAAACATTCGGGTGGAGAATTCGAGTGGTATTGATTTTGATGAAGTACAAGTTGGCGGTGACGAATTTGTTCATACAGATGTTTCTAGTGGTAGCTTTTCAGAATATCTAGAATATGAAACTGCCTATGAATATGCGTATATTCAAATAAAGTCTGGCACAGAGAGCTATGTACTTCAGCCCGTTGATTTTGTTGGAGAGACACCTCTCGAAATAGGGTTCTATACCTATGTTTTAGATGTCTCAGAAGACGGAGATATATCTTTAATATTTATGAGAGACTAATTACTTTTTTGTTTTTACAGCAATTTTGTCTTCCACTTTCATTCTTTTTTTAATTTTACGAGGTCTTCTGACACCAAAAGTACCGCTAGATATTTTACCTCTTTTTGATTTTTTATCACCTCTTCCCATAATATAATCTTTTGATTTTCTTAAAGTTACGTAATTCATATTACAATGGTTTTAAACTTTGAATAAAGGTTTTGGTCGATAATTTCATGAATAACATTAGACAATGGGCAAAAGATGGTATTTTAGGGTATGTACTTTTATCTCATTATAGCACTTCAGGGTTATTGCGCTTATCATTGCTACACCAACCGAAATGAATATTATTGGATTCTCGCCATTATATTTTTACCAGTTGTAGGGTCATTGATTTATTTATTTTTGAATGTTGTTCAAAAACGTGATATTGATACCATTCAAAAAGGTGTTACTTCAGTTATAAACCCTACAAAGAAGATTACAGATTTAGAGAAGCGATTGAAGTTTGCTGAGACGTTCGAGAATAGAGTCGCTTTGGCAGATGCTTATTTAGAAGTGGAACAATACCAAAATGCAATTCAAACCTATGAGGCTTCACTAAAAGATGTCTTCAAAGAAGATTTTTATGTTATTTCAAAATTACAAGAAGCACACTATTTTTCTTCAAATTTTGATGAGGCTTTGCAATATGCAGAGCGAATCAAAAACAATTCTAAATTTAATAAATCAAGGGCAGCGTTTTTATACGCACTAAATATTGAAAAAGAAGGTGATGTTGAGCAGGCCGAAACTCTATTAAGAACTTTTGATGCCCCTTATGCTAGATATCAAGAACGTTTAGAATTAGCTAAATTTTTTATTCGACATTCTAAAACAGCCGATGCAAGAGAACTCCTCAATGAGATTGTTACTGAATCAGAGGGTATGTCAAAACCTAGTTATCGTCATAATAAACAGCTAATTCATAAAGCCAAAGAACTTTTGGCGACAGTAAATTAATGTTTCTACATACTGTCCACGCCACATGAATATTATTGAATTTTAATCTTCATTTGTTTGGGTTTTGTTAATTGCTTACGCGCAGATTGACAATAGAGAAATTAAAAGATGACTCTGTAGATTATAGCTAAGACACGTTGTAATACAAGGTCAAAAATGGTAAGTTTGTTTGATTCGGTTCAATAAAAAAGTCATTTTTTACAGTAAAAATATGAAAACAAAGAAGGTCTTAGTAGCAAACAGAGGTGAGATAGCAATACGAGTTTTTAGAGCCTGTGTAGAAATCGGCTTAAAGACAGTAGGTATTTATACGTATGAAGATCGATATTCGTTGCATCGCTACAAGGCAGATGAAAGTTACCAAATAGGGGAAGCAAATGAGCCTTTAAAGCCTTACTTAGATATTGATGCTATTATAAAAGTGGCAAAAGATAATGGCGTAGACGCCATTCATCCAGGTTACGGATTTCTTTCTGAAAATGCCGAATTTGCTCAAAAATGTGAGGACAACGATATTATTTTTGTCGGCCCCAAAGTTTCCGTTTTAAAAGCATTAGGAGATAAGATAACAGCAAAAGAAGTTGCTGTCGCTAACAATGTGCCCATTATTCGCAGTAGTGACAAAGATCTTACCGATATAGAAATTGCTGTATCAGAAGCCGAAAAAATTGGCTACCCAGTTATGCTAAAAGCCGCCTCTGGAGGTGGTGGTAGAGGAATGCGAGTAATTCGAAAAGAAGAAGACCTACGAATGGGTTTTCCTGAAGCTAAAAGAGAGTCATTGAATGCTTTTGGAGATGATACTGTATTTCTTGAGAAATTTGTTGAGAACCCAAAGCATATAGAGATTCAAATTGTTGCCGATACTCATGGCAATATGGTGCACCTTTATGAGCGTGACTGTTCAGTACAACGTCGTTATCAAAAAGTCATCGAATTTGCTCCTTCTATAGGTCTTCCACAAGAAACGAAAGACAGCATGTATGAATATGCGTTGGCTATTTGTAAGGCAGTAGATTATAACAATATTGGTACCGTTGAATTTTTGGTCGACGAAGACGGAAGTATTTATTTCATTGAAGTCAATCCAAGAATACAAGTTGAGCATACGGTAACAGAGATGATTACCAATATTGACTTGGTAAAAGCGCAACTTTTTATTGCTGGAGGTTATAAATTATCTGATAAACAAATTAAAATTTATAACCAAGAATCTGTCAAAGTAACGGGCTACGCATTACAATGTAGAATTACCACGGAAGATCCATCAAAAGATTTTAAACCTGATTATGGTACCGTTACCACATATAGAAGTGCCTCAGGATTTGGGATACGCTTAGACGCAGGTAGTATTTATCAAGGAGTTAGTATTTCACCATTTTTTGATTCTATGTTGGTAAAGGTGTCTGCTCTTAGTCGCACACTTGATGGCTCTTGTAGAAAGATGCGTCGCGCTTTAGCTGAATTTAGAATACGCGGTGTTGAGACCAATATGGCGTTTCTAAATAACATATTAAAACACCCAACATTTAGAGAAGGAAAAGTAACTGTAAACTTTATAAAAAACGAGCCTTCATTGTTTGAATTTGTTGAACCTCGAAATAGGGCGAATAAATTAGTAGAATTTTTAGGAGAGATTATAGTCAACGGCAATCCTGATGTGAAAAAGATAGAATTAGGAAAAACTTTTCCAACGCCTATAATCCCCACTTTTTCTAAGCATGAGTCATATCCTGAAGGAACAAAAGACTTGTTGACCAAATTAGGCCCAGATAAATTTTCGCAATGGCTTAAGAAAGAAAAGAAGATTCATTACACAGATACCACAATGCGTGATGCCCACCAAAGTTTGTTGGCGACTCGTATGCGTACTACAGATATGATGAAAGTAGCTGAAGGCTATGCAAAAACATTTCCTGACATTTTTAGTATGGAAGTCTGGGGTGGTGCTACTTTTGATGTGTGTTTACGTTTTCTTCAAGAAAACCCATGGGAGCGTTTAGAGCTTTTACGTGAAGCAATGCCAAACGTTCTTTTGCAAATGTTGATTAGAGGGTCAAATGGTGTCGGTTATACGGCATATCCAGATAACCTTATAGAAAAATTTGTTGTTCAGTCATGGGAATCAGGAGTTGATATTTTTAGAATTTTTGACTCGCTTAATTGGATGAAATCTCTTGCGCCATGTATAGAACATGTTCGTAAACATACTAATGGCTTGGCGGAAGGCTCGCTTTGTTATACAGGAGATATTTTGGACCCAAAGAAGACCAAATATGACCTTAAATATTATGTACAGTTAGCAAAGGATATTGAAAACGCCGGAGCACATATTTTAGGTGTGAAAGATATGGCTGGGTTATTGAAACCGCAGGCAGCATTTGAACTAATTTCGGCGATAAAATCGGAGATAGATATACCAGTACACTTGCATACTCACGATACATCTTCTATACAAGCCGCAATGTATTTGAAAGCTGTCGAAGCTGGCGTAGACGTAATTGATGTGGCGTTGGGTGGGTTATCAGGACTAACCTCGCAACCCAATTTTAATTCCGTTTTAGAAATGTTGAAATTTAATGAAAGGGAAAACCCATTGGATGCTAAAAAATTAGCTGAACACTCGAACTATTGGGAGTCGGTACGTAATTATTATTATCCGTTTGAATCGGGTCTTAAATCTGGATCGGGCGAGGTTTACAGCCATGAGATTCCAGGTGGACAATATTCTAATTTAAAAGGACAGGCAATTGCCCTTGGTTTAGAAGATAAATTTCCAATGGTTACTAAAATGTACGGTGAGGTAAATAAACTCTTTGGTGATATTGTCAAGGTAACTCCTAGTTCAAAAGTCGTGGGCGACATGGCTCAGTATATGATTAGCAACGGTCTTACAGTTGAAGATGTATTGGAAAAAGGAGACACAATTTCTTTTCCACAATCGGTCATCAGTTTTTTTAGGGGAGATTTAGGGCAGCCAGTTGGCGGGTTTCCAAAAAAAATGTCGAAGCTTGTTTTAAAAGATGAAAAACCATACAAAAATAGACCCAACTCGCATTTAGAGCCTATAGATTTTGAGAAAGAGTTTCCGGCCTTCAAGAGAAAGTTCAAGAATGGAATGGGTCGTGAATTGAAAATCTCAGACTTTTTATCCTATAAATTATATCCAAAAGTATTTATTGATGCGTACAATAAACATGTCAAATATGGTAATGTAATGCATATACCAACAAAGAATTTTTTCTTTGGTATGGAAGTCGGGGAGGAGATAATTGTTGAATTAGATCAAGGTAAAAATGTTCTGGTTTCTTTAATGCTCAAGGGAAAACCTGATGCTAGTGGCAATGTAAATATTCAGTTCAAAGTAAACGGACAATCTCGAAACGTGTTAGTAAAAGATAATACGATAAAGGTTGAAAAGGTTGAAAATGTAAAGGCTGATTTAAAAAACATCAAGCAAGTTGGCTCACCGTTGCAAGGTTTATTATCGAATGTACTCGTTAAAAAGGGTCAAAAGGTAAAAAAGAACCAAGCATTGTTTGTTATTGAGGCAATGAAAATGGAAACTACTGTAACAGCAACCGCTAATGGTATTGTTGATTATATACAGCTAGGTGCTGGTACAATGGTACATTCTGAAGATTTGGTCGTGGTGCTTAAATAGTTTGAATTGAAAAAGATGTTTCTCCATACTCACCCCTACGAACCTTTTATTTTCCCTGAAGCTACTAAGCTTATTGTAGGCACGCTACCACCACCCAGATTTACAAAAGGAGCATTGAAAGAAGATGATGTTGATTTTTGTTATGGCAGTAGAAACGGACAACTTTGGCCTATTCTTGATCAAATTTTCAAATTGAATTTGAAATACGAAACTACTCAGTTTGCAGTACAACAGCGAAAAGACTTTTTACTGAAACATAAAATAGGTGTTTGTGATATTGTAGCTAGTGCTGAACGACATAAAATAGATGCTTCAGATTTAGGAATGCAAAACATAAAGCTACGTGATTTGTTGTATTACCTTATTAAATGCCCTAAAGTAGATACACTATTGTTTACGGGTGGAAATAGCAAAAACGGACCAGAATACTTTTTTCGTAGATTTTTGAAGGAACATAAACTCAAATTAAGAGTGATTTCTAATATTGTACCCAGAACTCATGAGTTTGAATTTTCGAAAGCGACAAAAATGAGAACAATAAAAACCGTTTCATTGACGGCTCCTTCTGGGGCGGCAAACAGAGCAGTTGGAAGTATGGATCTTTACAAAAAGCTAAAAAATGAGAATCCAGATTTTACAACTTTTGATTTTCGGGTCATGCAGTATAGACCTTTCTTTGAAAATTAGAAGTTCCAACTAGCAAGATGTAAGTATAAAACTGCTGTAAACTAAAAAGAACCCAACCTTTTGAAGACTGAGCTCTTTTACGAGAACACTATATGAAAATGAAAATTTTTATTTCTTAATTACAAGGTAAAACTAATTGATTCATAGGCTTTGAAGAAAATATTGTTGTGAACCTTGTTGGTTTTGTGGTGTAGGTGTTTTATTTTGTTATTTACGTCTATTCTTGATAAGGTATCATTTATTAATAGCGATATTTGAGGTCGAGTTTATAAGTTCGATTCAGTAATATATTCGAACGGGTTTCCCATTATTTAAAAAAATATGCAGCAGTCAGAAAGACTATCAGAGTTTAAAAAATCGGTCAATAATAAGTTTAATGTTTACAATAGCTTGTTTTTGAACCTACCATATCGCAATATTGAAAATGTAGGAATGATTATTCCTTTGATGTTAGATCAATGTCAAAAAGGACTCAAGTCTGGTAGTAATCCAAAGGAAATACTAGAATCTTTTTTTCAAAACTATGTGAATATTGCTTCAGAAGAAGATCGCATTGATTTCATGTTTCGTATTATTCAATATGTTGAAAGACAGGTAGTGTTGTATGATAGTGTTGAGGATGCAGCTTTTCCTAAGTTAAACGAGCATACAAGCTCACTTTCTATAAAAGACTATTTTCAATTTGTAGATAAAAACAAAGGTTGGGATAAGATTGCAGATCAACTGTCTAATTTTAGTGCACGGATTGTTCTTACTGCGCATCCGACACAGTTTTATACGCCAGCCGTTTTAGATATTATCACCAATCTTCGGACCTTGATTTTAGAAGATAAGATTGAAGAAATAGATGTGACGCTTCAGCAATTAGGTTTAACTTCATTAATTAATGCTAAGAAACCAACGCCTTTAGATGAAGCTAAGAACATTATATATATTCTTAGAAATGTATACTATGACGCTATTGGCGATTTGTATGCCTATATCAAATCGAATGTAGGTAATCATGAGTTTGAGAATTTAGATATTATGAAGCTTGGTTTTTGGCCAGGTGGTGACCGTGATGGTAATCCGTTTGTTACTTCAGATATTACTAATGATGTGGCTGATGAACTTCGTATTAACTTAATGAAGTGTTACTATAATGATCTAAAGTCGATTCAACAAAAATTAACCTTTAAAGAACTTCAGCCACATTTAACGCAATTGCGTAATAGCTTGTATACAGCGATGTTCAATCCTGAAAAGAATGTAAACTATGAAGATATTATCGGTCCATTAAGAACCATAAGAGCCTTATTGATAGATAAATATCATGGTTTATATCTTAAAGATTTGGAGCATTTTATGGATAAGGTTAAAATTTTTAAAACCCATTTTGCAACCTTAGATATTCGTCAAGATCATAGTCAACACTACTTGACGGTAGAAACAATACTTAAGAAAAACGAAATTATATCAGAAAGCCTTGATGAACTTTCTGTCGAAGAACTTGAAGATTTATTATTGAATAAAAATTTCAAGCTTTCTCCTAACGATTTTGAAGAAGGTATTGTAAGAGATACGTTGAATAACATATCACAACTAAAAGATATTCAAAGAAAGAATGGAGAAGAAGGCTGTAACCGATACATTATAAGTAATTCTGAAGATATCTTTTCTATTCTTTTTGTCTATGGATTATTTCGATGGATGGATTGGGAAGTCAATGATATTACATTTGACATTGTACCATTATTTGAAACTATGATTGGTATGGATGGTGCAGAGGCAACCATGCAACACTTGTTTGACTTACCTGAATATAGAGCACATTTAAAAAGAAGAAACGATACACAAACAATTATGTTAGGTTTCTCTGACGGAACCAAAGATGGTGGGTATTTGAAGGCCAATTGGTCTATTTTAAAAACTAAAGAAGTGCTTTCATCTGTTTGTGCAAAAAATGGCACTAAGGCTATATTTTTTGATGGTAGGGGAGGACCGCCAGCACGAGGAGGTGGAAAAACACACCGCTTCTATGCTGCTCAAACTAAAGGTGTTGCTAACAATGAAATTCAGTTAACCATTCAAGGGCAAACTATAACAAGTACTTATGGTACTAAAGAGCAGTTTCAATATAACTGTGAGCAATTAATAACTGCAGGTTTGTCAAATAATGTATTTGGTGATGAAAATATTATTACCGAACCCCAACGACATTTAATTGAAGAGCTTTCTGATTTGAGCTTTGAAAAATATGACGCCCTAAAACATCATGATAAGTTTATGCCTTATCTTGAAAATAGAAGTACACTCAAGTATTATACAAAAGCTAATATAGGAAGCCGGCCAGGTAAAAGAGGTAATAAGGCAAAATTAGAATTAAGTGATCTACGTGCGATCTCGTTTGTTGGTTCTTGGAGCCAATTGAAACAAAATGTGCCAGGTTATTTTGGTATTGGTAGTGCACTAAAAAAATTGAATGATGAAGGTAGAATTGAAGAGGTGAAAACCCTTTATAATGAAGTGCCTTTCTTTCAGGCGTTAATGTCTAATAGTATGATGTCACTTTCAAAATGTTATTTTGAGTTGACCAGTTATATGAAAGAAGATAGCGAGTACGGTGATTTTTGGATGATACTTCATGAGGAATATCAATTGTCAAAAGATATGCTTTTGCTTATTTCTGATATGGATATTTTGATGGAGAAGGAAGCAGTTTCTCGTGAGTCGATTAAGATAAGAGAGAACATTGTGTTGCCATTATTAGTTATTCAGCAATATGCCTTGCAAAAAATTGCAGCTGGTAGTGAGTTCAAAGAGTTGTATGAGAAAATTGTAACACGGTCTCTGTATGGAAACATTAATGCCAGTAGAAACTCAGCTTAATTAGTTAAATTTAAGTGAATTAGAACCTTTGGCTTTGAATTTAGGTTATTTTACTAAAGAATTAAATATTAAAAGATGAAAAAAGTATTAGTATCGTTGGTTGTATCATTAGTTTTTTCACTTAATATAGTTGCTCAAGAGGATAAAACTGAAAAGATATCAGTTACTGGAATGGTAATGGATATGAATGGTTTGCCCATAAAAGGAGCAATGGTTTTTGTTGATTCGGTAAACACTAAGAAAAAGACTAATAAGAAAGGAATTTATAAGCTTAAGCTTAATTCAGACTCAAAACTTTTAACAGTTTATTCTAAAGACTTAGGTTTGTTAAGCATGACGTATACGGGTCAAAAGAAAGTAAGTTTTTTATATAAGCAAGATGATATTGCTCCATTGGAAGAAGGTAAATTAGGAGAAATGGGTTTTAAGCTCAGTCCAAATTCTGATAAAAATAAAGGATATGCTGAATTTGCAACAATCTTAGATATTTTAGATAAACGTTTTTTCTTTGCAAACGTGAAAAACGGTAAAGTTACAGTAGGCAAAGGTGTGAGTCAGTTTTCAGGTGATTCTGATCCGTTGGTTTTCGTAGATGATCAGCGATTGCCAGTAGGCGTATTATCAACTATTCCTACAATAGATGTTGATACTATAAGAGTGATACACAATGGTAGCGAGGCAGCTCAGTATGGAGGTTTACAAGCCGCAAATGGAGTAATCTTAATTACATTGAAAAAACAATAATCTAGGTAAGCCTTATCTATAATACTCTTTGCGGATAATTGGAATAGTTTTTGTGCAGTTTTTAGTATAGCAAAGGGCTATTAAGATTCCACCATATAAAAACCAATTCCTATGAAAACTAGATTTTTATTTTTCTTCTTTATTTTATTTTCTCTCGGATTGATAAACGCTCAAGTCGGTTATGTAAAGACGGCTAAAGTTAAAGGTGTTGTTACAGATGCTGAAGGCTTTCCAATAAAGAAAGCTTACGTGTTTATCGATTCCCTTAAAACAGGAATTCGCACTAATAAAAAAGGTGTATATAAATTGCGTATTCCTGTGAAATCAGACCTTATTAGTATTTTTTCTGAAGAATACGGTATTCAAACAGTCGTTTACAATGGTGAGGAAGAAATAGATTTCGCTTTTTCAAAAAATAATGAAGTCGTTTCAGAAACACAACTTTCTAATTTAGGTTATAACTTTGATCCAGAGACTTTTCGAAATATAGGAAAAAAGAGTTACTCGCAGTACCCTAATATTTTTCTAATAATCAAGGAGAAATTTTCAGGTGTGAGAATTGATGGTAATACTATATATGTAAGAGGAGTAATAAGTTTAGATCACAACCAAACTCCATTGTTCGTTGTTGATGGCAACTATGTAAATAGTATTGGATATATTAACCCTGATGAATTACAATCTATTGAGCTTTTGAAAGGTGAAGATACTGCCTTGTATGGTGCTAGAGGTGCTGCGGGAGTTTTTGTTATTTCATTAAAAAAAGGAGATTAATTTTCAAATACTTTAAATTCAGCTCCCATTCCGTAGTTACGAAAACCAGTTTGAATAAGCTTCGATTTTTGATTGTATGATTTGTCAAAAATCTGCCATTTCTTGTTGTTCAAGAAAATGCGTCTAACATAGGTATTTTGACCATTTAGCTTATTGGTAAAAGGAAGTAATGGTCTAAAAGATGTTGAAATTTTTTGAATTCCGCGGGCTGTTTTGATTTCTCTATATTGTTTTGTTTGGGCTAGTCGTCCTTTCGAATTTGCATAGCCTAAAACTTGAATAGAGACAAAGATGCCTGATTCTGGTATATAAATGGACTTTGACGAAACATCAAGTTCAAAAACCTTGTCTTCCTTTTCATCCATAGAAAAAACAATAGACTCATAGCCTAAAGCATCTCTAGGGAAGCCATCATAGTTTTCATAAAACTGAATTCGAAAGATTGTAGCAAATTTTCCTTTACCCTTGGTTTTGTATTTAGATTCTGCATTTATGGGAAGCAGTAATGTTGAAATTTGCGTTGGTTTCTTTTCGAAACGTTTAAACAAAACAGCAACCTCACTTTCAACTGTGGGAAGCCATGAGGTAAATAGATCAGTATGAGTTGTCGGCTTATATTTTCGAGTCTTATATTTTCCGTTTTTTGGCGCAAAAACAATGACTTCACTTAATTGTGAAATCTCAGGTTTGAGTAGTATTTTTTCGGATAGGTTGGCTGTCAAAACTATTTTTTCTGAATAACCTATAGCGGAAATGAAAAGGGTGTCAACATCACTATATTTTTCTTTTGAAAATAGAAATTGACCGTCACCATTTGCAAAATTACCTAGTCCATTGCCAAAAGATATCGTTGCATATGAAACTGGCTCTAGATTCATGCTATCAGCAATTGTGATAGTTTGAGCAATAGTGCTAGATGAAAATAATAGCAAAATGATTTGAAAATAGTAGATTCTTAAAAGTGACTTCATACTTGTCAAACGAAAAGAAGGTGCGTAAAGTGTACTTTGAAGTTCAATTTATAATCTAAAAATTATGTGATTGAATATGCTTTAGCTGATTGCTTTCAGTAATTTTTTGCCGCCATTCCAACTACAAGTGCCATCGCTGGTCGTAAACACTTGATTACCATAGCGAACGACATAGGTGTCAACAGTTGTGCAACCTCCCATTGATAAAGATTTCAATTGGTTTTCAAAAGTTTTGAATGCTTCAATATCAGAATTGGTAAGCGTTATTACTGTGTCTTGAAAACTAGCTGTTAATATTCCTTCTGCATTTGATACCAGTACAGTTTGTCTAGAGCCACCGAAGCAGCCAACAGATGTGATTTCGATAGAATAGCTATCACCATCGTTTAAAGATTCAATTATTGTGAGCTCAGTTTCTTGAGAATTAGAGGTGTCTTTTTGAATTGAAATGTTGGCCGCAATGCTATTGGGCATCACTAAGGCAAATAGTAGTATTGTAATTAAGTGGTTCATGGTCTTTAGATTTACTGTATAAAAATCAATAATTATGCCACGTACTTAATAATAAGAATGCACAATTAGCTAATAACAAAGACTTGTATAAAAACTAGATGTTACAAAAAGCTACATTTTTGCACTTAAAATTCCATAGAAAACCTTTATGCCATAAGCAATTTGACCAATTTTAAGATTCTCATTCGGGCTGTGCTGGTTGTTGTCAGGGTTTACCATAGGAACAATAAATGCGGGAATCTTTAATTCATTGATAAAAGGAGAAATGGGTACGGTACCTCCCATTATTCTAATTTGAACAACATCTTCGCCGAACTTAGTTTTTAAAGTGTTTACTATAAATTCACCATATGGGTTATTCAAATCAGTTCTAAATGCATCTGTAACCGAACCTTCTTTTATTGTCATGATTTTATCATGAGCTAAGCGTTCTTTTTTTGAAGGAATAGTATCCATAATATAAAACCCCTGTTTCTGAATGTGCTTTTTAACTAAACCTTTTAAACGAGTGCCATCACTTTCGGGTACTAATCTTAAGTCGATCTCTGCGGTTGCGGTTGCCGGAACTATGGTTCTGGCTTTTTTGCCTATCCATCCTGAACCTAAACCTCTAATGTTTAATGATGGATATTGTAGTGCTTCTTGATAAAAAGAGCCTACCTTTTCTGGAGTTTTTATGGCTAAGTTTGAATTTATAGTTGCCGCATCATCGGGTACACTTTTTAAAACGCTTAACGCATTTTCGTCTAAAGTAATACCGTCATAATAGCCATCAATAATTACTTTACCATCAGCATCTTTCATAGTTGCTAAAACCTGCGCTAATTGAAACCCAGGGTTAGGTGCATAGTTGCCGTAGTGACCACTATGTTGTGGTTTTATTGGTCCATAGGTTGTTAATGAAAGTGTAGTGATTCCTCTGCAGCCATATACTATAGTTGGCTTTTCTGAAACATGAACAGGGCCATCATTAATTACAAGAAAATCTGCTTCTAACAATTCACGATATTCCTTAACTGCTTTTGGTAAAGGCTTACTACTTTTTTCTTCTTCACTATCTAATATTATTTTGATATTGTACGGAAACTCTTGTCCGTTTTCCTTCAATAAATCAATAGCAGCTAAGAACATTACAATCGGCCCTTTGTCATCAGATGTAGATCGACCAAAAAGACGCCAGTCATAATTAATGTTTTCATTTAAATCTTCAAAAGATTCATTTTTCCAACCGTCACCATCAGGAGATTTTAGAACTACTTCATACGGGTTTGGTTGATCCCATTTTGGCGGGTCTACCGATTGCCCATCAAAATGCATATAAAACAAAATTGTAGGCTTACTATCTTCCATCGGAAGAGAAGCAAAGAACAAAGACTCACCTTCAGTAGGAAGTATAGAAGAGTTAAAACCTCTAGCATTAAATTCCTTTGTTAGCCAAGTTAAATTTAGATTTATATCTGCATGCTCTAAAGCGTCATTCGGAATTTTTACAAATGCTCGTATGTCATTTATAGCCTGACCAACATACGACTTTATTTGTGTGGAATCTTGGGCATTTCCAAATGCAACACATAAACAAAATGCTAAGACAATTCTTAATTTCATAGGTTGTTTCAATTTGGATTAAAAGTAAGTTAATCACTTTTAGCATAAAAGTTTTTAAACAACAACTTTTGCTTGTATACTATTAAAAACCTCTGTTGATGAACAGAGGTTTTAGAAAAATAGATTAAATAATGCACTTTGAGTTACTGAACATTATTGTTTTTCAGGTTATCATCACCTGATAATAATTTTTTCTGCATGAGTTTGTAGATCGTCAGTAACAAGCATCATGGTGTATACTCCTTGTGCTAGATGCGAAATATTAATCACATAACTCTGTTGATTTTCACCAAAAGCATTTTGTGGTAATTCTAGAACAGCTCTACCGATGGCATCATAAAGGTATAGTGACTTTATCTTTTTATTTGATGATGTTTCAATGTTTATATATTCAGAAGTTGGATTCGGATATACATTAATAATCGAAACATCAATAAACTCTCGTAAAGAAGCTTGAAATGGGAAACTTTGAGCAGCGTTAGGTGATAAGACACTACCTGGAATCACTTCGCTCGGGGCATCAGTATTGGCATCACTAGGTTTGCTCCAACCTACCGCTAGGTGGTCACCCCCGTTTAGTTCTTTTAAATATGCCTCAATGTAATAAGTTTCCCCTTGAACAAGTTCAATAGCGATTGATTTTTGGGTATCGTATTTATCCCATATTCTGTTGTTGGTATGTCCCTCATGATAGGCTATGGTAGTTACGTTATCCATAGAATCATCCGGACTTAAATTGAGTTGTACGTAATTATCACCAGAAATCCAGAAATAGTAGGTGCCCGTTTCTGGTGCACATAAATACCCACTCACCCAAGCGCCATAATTATCAGCTACGTTAGAAGGAATTTCAAAACTATCAAGTGCTATAGTAGAAGATGGATTATCAGGGAAATTTGAAGTGACAAACAAATCGTTCAAAGTAACACCCCCTATATCATCATATCGTCTCATACTAATGCTACCAGTAGCAGAACAACTTTGGTCGTTTTCTTCACGAACAGTAATAATCGATTGCGCAGTAAACCCACCATCGTTAGTGGTTACTGTTATGATAGCGTTACCAACAGCTACCGCTGTAACCACGCCATTGTTGTCAACGGCTGCTATAGCAGTATCACTTGAGGTCCATGTTACATTTTGATTTGCGGCATTCGAAGGATTTAACTGTGGTGTAAGGGTTGTAACATCACCTGCAAATAAATTAGCAAATTGCCTGTCAAGCGAAACTCCAGTTACAGGAGTTTGGTATGATATTTCTTGATTAGGAGACAATGCACTACCCGGAATAATTTCACTAGGTTCTTCACCAATACCATCACTAGGTTTTCTCCAACCTACGGCTAGGTGATCACCACCAACGCCTTCTTTTAAGAAGCCTTCGATATAGTATGATTGTCCTTGAATAAGTTGAATACCAACAGACATTTGACTATCGAATCTATCCCACATTCTATAATTTGTATGTCCGTTATGAAAAGCAATGGTAGTTTTATTTTCAGGATCATCATCGGTACTCAAGTTAAGTCGAACATGATCATCACCAGAAATCCAGAAATAATAGGTACCCGTTTCAGGCGCACATAAGAAACCGTTAACCCAAGCGCCGTAATTATTAGCAACGTAAGAAGGAATCTCAAAACTATCGAGTTCCACCGTTGTAGAAGGATTATCAGGAAAGCTAGCAGCATTGAATAAATTATTCAAGGTAATGCCATTAATATTATCATACCGTCTCATTGTAATTGATCCGGTAGCAGAACAGTTCTGACCATTTTCAGTAACAACAGAAATAGTAGTTGTACCTGTAAAACTTCCATCGTTTGTAGTAGCAGTAATAGTGACATCACCCACAGCGATTGCGGTAACTACACCTACACCAGAAACTGTTGCAATGGTAGCATCACTAGAGTTCCAAGTTATGGATGGATCTGTAGCATCCGTCGGACTAACTTGTGCGGTAAGTGTTGTTGTATTCCCTGGATTCAAACTTGCAGTATCAGGATTAACAGTAACCCCTGATACATCAACTGTCGCTCTAAATACGATAACACTTGCTTCTGTCGTAAACCCACCATCAACAGTTATAACTGTAATAGTAGCATTACCAGCTGCAATTGCAGTTACTTGTCCGTTTGCGTTAACAGTTGCGATATTGGTATCATTAGAAAACCAAGTAACCGAAGTGTCAAGTGCATTTGCAGGATTCACTTGTTCTGTGAGCGTTGCTGATGCTCCTTCGACTAAGTTTAGTGTTTGTGGAGTGACTGTAACTCCAGATACAGGACCAACAATTGTAACCATTACTTCTGCGGTAAAATCACCATCCGTGGTAGTTACCGTAATGGTAGCTGTACCTGCTGCGATTCCACTAATGGTTCCATTCGAATTGACTGTTGCAATATTGGTATCACTTGATGACCAAGAAACTGAGGTGTCGCTTGCATCTGCAGGGCTTACTTCAGCGGTTACTAGTTGTGTATCTCCTTCTTCTAATTCAACGGTATTTGGATTAACCGTAACTCCAGCTACTGGTCGAAGAACGGTTATGCTAGATGAAGCTGTATAATCACCATCATTTGTAGTAACCGTAATGGTTGCATCACCAGCAGCAATTGCAGTAATAAGTCCATTAGCATCTACGGTTGCAATATTGGTATCACTTGATGACCAAGAAACTGAAGTGTCGCTTGCATCTGCAGGGCTTACTTCAGCGGTTACTAGTTGTGTAGCTCCTTCAATAATAGTTGCTTGTTGAGGAGATACAGTTACTCCGCTAACAGCAACAGTAGGTGCTTCGACTATTACCAAAAATTGGTTTGGTGATGGATTCAAAATTTCATTTACAATGCCAGAAGGCCATCGAACAACAACTTTGTCTACTTGCGTATTTACACCGATGCCAAAATGCTGAGTATATGAGTTTACAAGACCATAACCCTCACCTGAGCGAACGTCCCTAATTTGAATTCCCCACGAGCCGTAAAGTTCAACTCTTGCCCCAATACCATTAATATTACTTTCAGTTCCTTTTAATTGAATATTTAAGAAATTATTTGAATTACCCTCGTTGATCCAAACTCTATCCTTTGTTGAACTAGGCGAATTTAAACCATTTGCATAACCTGCGTAAAGGTCTAAAAAGCCATCATGATTTAAATCTCCAATGGAAAAAGACTGAATTTGATTTGAGTTAAACGGATTTGCGGCGTTCTGAAAAGTACCATCACCGTTATTATAGAAAATGTAATGATTATCTCCTGATACCATTAGATCTAAATGACCATCATTATTGAAATCTCTAAAGAAACCTTGAATACCATAAAAGTCTTGAGGCTCTAATGTTGGCAATAATCCGCTGCCGGAAGTTACTTCAGTAAAAGTACCATTGCCATTGTTTCTCATAAGATTTGGCCCTGTACCATGATTAATAACAATAGCATCTAAGTCACCATCATTATCTATATCTCCAAAATCTGTAAGCCAAGTTTGATCTCCAATTTTAAGATTTGCTTGTTCTGCAACTTCGGTAAAGTTGTTGTCTCCATCATTTTGCCAAAGCATGTTTATACGCCTAGGATCGCTACTATCAGTTACGCCACCCCGACACTTCGAAATGTAAAGATCTAGATCATTATCGTTGTCATAATCAATCCACATACTTGCGTAGTTACCTGAATTATCACTAGTTGGATCTGTCTCTGTACTAAGTAAATCGGCATTAAAAGCAAAAGTTCCGTCTTGATTGTTTTGATACGCTCTTGATTCTGCATCATCATGACAGGCAAAAATATCAGCCCATCCATCATTATTAATATCTACAAAATTACTTCCTTGAATAAAAATATTAGAATCTGGCAGTAGGGCTAGGCTAAAAGAATCATCACCGTTATTATTGGTAATTATCTTCAAGTTGTCATAAGCGCCACCAGATAAAATATCATTATAACCGTTTTGGTCAAAATCTGCAATTGCAGTACTCCATTGATTTCTATTACTTACTGGTCCATAATCGAAAGTTGAAAAAGTTTGGCCAGGTGCATTTTGATATTGAATACGAAGATTTCTAGCAGAATTAAACTGTACAATATCATCTTTGCCATCACCATTCATATCGATTACGCCCATTGCTAAACCACTAAAGTTATCTTGTGCGATTAGACTAGTACCATCTGTAAATGCAACAGTATTTGAACCGGGACTACTATTGTTAACAATAATAGTTATTGTTTCTTGGTCAGATTGTAAACCGTCATTTGCGGTTAAGGTGGCTAAGTAAGAACCGACATTAGTATACATGTGACTTACAATTTCACCTTGTGCGGTAGTACCATCACCGAAATCCCATGAGAACGAAAGTACATCACCATCAGGATCTGTTGAAGCAGAAGCATCAAAGTTTACACTTAAAGGTGCGCTGCCATATGTCGTTGAAGCAGAGAAGTTAGCAATAGGTGCCGTGCTATTTGTTGGTGTTAAACTATTGATCCAATCCGAGATTAATTGCACACCTTGTTCATCAACTACATCTTTTGCTAAAGGAGGCATTTCGATTCCGGTTTGAGTAGAATTCATCCGAAAATGAGCCATAGAATTTGAAACATCTTGAGGAATGATAACTTTTGGGTTGTTTAAACCTTCATCATATATAACATCTCCATAAATAATATTTTGATTTTCTAAAGGAGTAGAAAAACGAGCATCAAACATAGCGATATTTTCTACTTGAGGATTGTGACAACTAGCACAGTTAACGTCGATATATGTTCTGGCTCTATCTTCAATAGAGGCGCTTAAATCGTTTTTAGCTGCTACCGCAGGATAGTTAATAACGTTGCTGATATTGATGTTTTCAGTAAGAATACCTAGCTCACTAAGGTTAATCAGTTGATTCATTTCAACTCCTGAACTTGGATATAGGATAGACTTATTTAAGTTCCTTGTTTTTGGACCTAGCACACTTCCGTTTTGTTCAAAGTGACAAGATGCACATTCATTTCTACTAGGGTAGTGCCAAGATTGCGTAACGCCATTTACAACTACATCTTCGTCTACAGATTCATTTAATAAAATAGCATCAGTCTGTGCGGCATTCCATTTATAAGTTAAGTAGTAATAAACATCATCATCACCTTTTACTTCAAAGCGAGTCTCTAGGCGTTTTCCTGGAAATTCAAAATGCTTAATTAGAACAGCTCCTCTTGGGAAATTCCAGGCATTATCTTGAGAGAACTGAATCTGCTCTTCAAGAGAATCATGCGTACCATCATTCGGTATGGCCATCCATCTTTTTTTCGAAGCACCATCAGACCAAAATGGCTCAATCATGTCGTATGGTATTAGTCCCTGACTAGGTTCTAATGTATTGAGGTTTGCAAATGCACCTGTTTGTGAAAGCAAGGTTGGAACAGTAATGGTACCAGTTGGAGTTGAAGTCGGTAGATTTCCATTTAAAAATTTTGCAATTGCAGCTGCACTAATAGCAGGCACCAAAATACTTCTCGATGAAGAAGTAAGTGCTTCTGTTCTATGAGTATTACCATTGAAAATTGAATTTTCAAGATCTTGGTTCTCAACTATATGATTGAAAAACTGACCAGAGGCTAATTTTTCATGATCGGCTACTGCTAAAAGTTCATAATCTGCAGTATCAGGGTTGTTGCTTAAGTTGTTATAACAATAAATTAAGCCAATAGTTGATATAATTGCTGCTATTGCAACAAGAGATTGCTTGTTCATCATGTTTGATTTTGATCATTATGATAAGCAAGGTTTATAGGTCAAAGCAGATTTGGGATATTTGATGTTGTACATCAAATTCTGTTTCGTATTGGTTCTGAACATGCCATTAAAACAGGTTAGGTAATCTGTCTTTTAATGGAATATTTTTATGAATTTATAAGGGAGGAGTGTAGTGTTTTATCATATGTTTTTAATGATTATTAGTTTATTAGGAATTTAAAACAACTCCATGTAGCGCGCAATTTCGGGAAAGATCGATGCCTCTTTCCAAAAAGAAGTGTGATTTTCGGTAAAGGGTACGTTTCGTAGATGAAGGTCTATATTTATTAATAGCAGAGCGTTTTTTTGAGTGTGTCTCTTGACATTTCAACTGTTTAATTAGTTACTTAATCGATGAATTTTTCTCAGGAAGAATTATCATGACCTTATTGTAGTTGATAAAAACTAGCGTAGAAAAAAGGCCATCTAAATAGATGGCCTTTTTTAATTATTACTTATAAGAAACGGATGTCTAAATTTCTAATTATTAAAAACTAAATCCAAAACCAAAATAGGCCCATTCAACTGATCCAAACCCAGTTCTAAACATAAAGCCTTTTGATGTTTGTATTCTATAGCCTAAAGTAGCACTTGGGTAAAACGTACTTTCATCAGACGAGCCAAATGGATTAGTATCACTAATAACATTCTCGGTGTCAATAAAATACCCTAGTCCAAGACCAACTTCAAAATGATGACGTCCTCTACCAGTAAGTGCTGTCGCGCCAATACTTATTACATTGCCTGTGCCACTATCATTACCGCTAAAATCAAGACCGACAAGTCCCCCACCTTTTATAGTAGCATAATATCCTTTAAAGAATCCGTCATTTGATTGTTTTATAAGACGATCATAGCTGAATTGTAAAGAATTGGAATAACCAATAGATCCTAATGAGCCGTGAATAACATTTTTAGGATACTCAAAAGTGGTGTTATCCTGAGAAAAAGAACTAATGGAAATTAATAATATAAATAAAAGGGGGATTTTTTTCATAACTGATTTTTAAAGCGTTTGGATAATAACAACTTAAATCAAATAATCCCTTCTTTAAGTTTAAAATATTTTTTAAACTTCTAGTCTCGAATGCTTTTTGTGAAACTGTTTATTTCCTCTACTCCATTAGAGGTCAGATGTTTAATGAAAGCAGAGCCAATGATTGCACCATTTGAATTTTTAGTAGCAGCCTGAAAAGTTTCTGAATCTTTAATTCCAAAACCAACTATTTGTGGGTTATTTAAATTCATTTTGGCAATGCGTTCGAAATAGTCAGTTTGCGTATCCCCGAATCCTGATTTTGAACCTGTAACACTTGCAGAACTTACCATGTAAATAAAACCATCAGAAGCATCATCAATTTGCCGAATACGCTCATCGCTAGTTTGAGGTGTAATCAAA
This sequence comes from uncultured Flavobacteriaceae bacterium, assembly GCA_938009735.1. Classification (GTDB taxonomy): domain Bacteria; phylum Bacteroidota; class Bacteroidia; order Flavobacteriales; family Flavobacteriaceae; genus Maribacter_C. The sequence continues at coordinate 865 of CALLIG010000317.1, read as the reverse complement.
AAGACATTGATAAGTCCGTATTTTTTAAAAATCGCTTCATACTCGGTTTGATACACATCTAATGGTAAGTCGGGCATAATTAGACCATCAATACCAATTTCTTGGCATTTTTTACAGAAAGCTTCGACTCCATATTGAAACATCGGATTGAAATACCCCATGATTATTAATGGAATAGAAACAGTTTTGCGAATGTCTTTGAGTTGATCAAAAAGCTTTTCTGTGGTCATTCCATTTTTTAAGGCAGCAGTTGAACTTTCTTGAATGGTCGGCCCATCAGCTAATGGGTCACTAAATGGCAAACCAATTTCTATCATGTCAACGCCATTCTTTTCTAAATCTTGAATGATTTGTACTGTGTCATTCAATGCAGGGTAGCCTGCGGTGAAATATAGAGAGAGGAGTTTTTTATCCTCTTGTAGTTTTTGGTTTATTCGATTCGTCATTATGCTAGTTTAAAATAATCTATATACGTATTCAAATCCTTATCTCCACGTCCAGAAAGGCTAATAACAACAACATCATCTGCTTTAAATTTTCTATGCTCAAAAATGGCAAAAGCGTGTCCGGTTTCTATAGCGGGAATGATTCCTTCGAGTTGTGAAAGTTCTAATCCTGCGGTCATAGCTTCATCATCGGTGGCGGAATAAAATTCTGCTCTTCCTGTTTTGTGCAAATGAGAATGCATGGGACCTACTCCTGGGTAATCTAATCCTGCAGATATCGAATACGGTTCGGTAATTTGTCCGTCACTAGTTTGCATCAACATGGTTTTGCAGCCATGAATGATTCCTACTTTTCCTAATGCTGAGGTTGCCGCACTTTCGCCAGAATCAACACCCTTACCAGCGGCTTCAACTGCGAT
>CALLIG010000316.1 GCA_938009735.1 uncultured Flavobacteriaceae bacterium | reverse complement strand
TATGTAACCGAAGGAGAAAATCTGATTGCCCTTCAAATGTTTCGTTGGAGCGATGCAAGTTATCTTGAAAGTCAAGACATGTTGCGCATGAGTGGTATTGAGCGTGATGTATATATATACACAAGACCAAAGGTTTTTATTTCGGACTATTATGCACAGACTTCATTAGATGATTACTATTCTGATGGAATTTTTAAAGGATTAGTTTCCATCACAAATTCAACAGATGAAACTGCTGTTAGAAATATATCTTTAGAAGTAATAGACGGAACTACATCCATTCATAATACAACTAAAAAGCTAGAAATTCCAGCGAATACTACTTCAGAATTACAGGTAAATGAAATCTTTAAAAATATAAATGCATGGTCGGCTGAGACTCCGAATCTATACCAACTCAAAATAGCCATAGAAGATCAAGAAAACGCTAATCACAATGAATATATAAATCGGAAAGTTGGTTTTAGAAGGGTAGAAATCAAGAACAGCCAAGTATTATTTAACGGAAAGCCTATTTATATCAAAGGTGTAGATCGTCATGAGACCGACCCTTATACAGGCCACGTGGTTTCTAGAGCTTCCATGGAAAAAGACATTCAATTGATGAAGCAGAACAACATCAATGCGGTGCGTAGTTCACATTACCCGAATGACCCTTACTGGTTAGACTTATGTGACAAATATGGTTTGTATGTTGTTGATGAGGCCAATATTGAAAGTCACCCTTTAGCGAATGCGGAAGAAACACAGATTGGTAATGAAATGAGTTGGCTGCCTGCTCATATGGAACGCACCAAACGCATGTTTTATCGCGATCGAAATCACCCTTCAATTTATTCATGGTCTTTAGGAAATGAAGCTGGGCACGGCCAAATTTTTAAAACGACTTATGGGTGGTTGAAAGAACATGATACCAACCGAATTGTGCAATATGAACCTGCAGAAAAGGAAGGATATACCGATGTATTTTGCCCTATGTACCCCAAGTTTGAAAGCCTAATTGAACATGGAAAATCAGATTCTGAGAAACCTGCGATTATTATTGAATACGCCCATGCCATGGGAAATTCAGTCGGCAATCTTCAAGATTATTGGGATGTCATTGAAAAATACCCAAAGCTACAAGGTGGTTATATTTGGGATTGGGTCGACCAGAGTTTAGAATACAAAGATGAAAATGGGAAGCCTTATTTGGCGTACGGACATGATTTTCACCCTGATCTTCCTACGGACGGAAATTTCTTAAACAACGGACTCGTAGACCCCTATCGGAATCCGCATCCGCATCTTTCTGAGGTTAAGAAGGTATATGAACCCGTGCAGTTTTCTTATAAAGGAAATGGCCTTATCGCGATTGAGAATAAAAACTTTTTTTCCGATTTCTCGGATAAGGAAATGCGAGTTCGAATTTTAAATAACGGAGTTGAGGTATTCAAAAAATCAAATATTCCTATTGATGTCGGTCCAAGAAAAACGAAAGAAATCAAGATTGCGGAAATTCCGGATATATTTATTCCAGAAGAGGAATTTATATTAGAAGTAAGCTTGATTCAAAAAGACGAAACTGCTTTGATTCCTAAAAACCATGAAATTGCTTGGGATCAATTTGTATTGAACAAGGGGTTACATGTATCGACTACTTCACCTTACGGAAACGCTTTAAAGATCACTTCTACTACAGCGCATTTTGAAATCAGCAACAAGCAGACGCAATTGAAAATAGATGCCACATCTGGTGAGCCAGTCTCATGGGTTTTTGAAGAATCAGAAATTACTTCTCAAGCCATTCGACCCAATTTCTGGCGACCGCCAACCGATAATGATTTAGGTAACGGAATGGATAAATGGGCAAGAGTTTGGCAAGATGCCACCTATAATTACAAAGCAAAACTTGTAGAAATCCCTAAAGAATCTAAAGGAGTGGTTAGCTTTAAGGTGGAATACGCGCTGCCCAATAATGAGGCGAAAGTACTTGCTGAGTATATGCTTGAACCCAACAACAAACTTCGGGTTAACTATAGTTTTGAACCAAATCAACAAGAGTTGCCTAAAATTCCTAGAATTGGAATGTACCTAACACTTCCCAAAGATTTTGGGAATGTAGAATGGTATGGTAAAGGCCCAGAAGAGACCTATTGGGATCGTAAAACCGGACAAAAAACAGGAAGATATCAAGGTAAAGTAGCAGATCAATTCCACCGCTATTCACGCCCTCAAGAAACAGGCAATAAAACCGATGTGCGTTGGATGACACTCTCCAACGGAAAAATTTCGTTGAAAGCTCAATCAGACCATCAACTTCTAAATTCAAGTACTTGGCCTTTTGCGATGACCGAGCTTGATTTCAATAGCGAAAAAGATGGAGCGGAATCTGCCTCAGGCTTGGTGCCAGTAACCAAAAAGCACGGTGCCGATATCAAAATTGGAAATACCGTGCAATGGAACATCGATCATCAACAAATGGGTGTTGGGGGTGATAATTCTTGGCGTGCACATGTTCATGATGAATATACCATCAAACCCCAGCGCTATGAATATTCGTTTGTAATTCAACCAGGTAAAAAGTAAACAGTTTTGCCAGTTAACAGTAAAAAGCAATGAGTAAAATGTAAGCAGGTTTGAGTTAGTATTTGAGTTTGGCTTTTTCATCTTTTTTGCATCGAGCATCGAGCATCTAGCATCGAGCATCCATCACCTGTCTGCCGTTCCGCGATTCCATCATAATTGAAAAGTATAGGTGTACTTCAATTGAATATTCTGATAATTACTGGTGGGTAAAAAAGGTTGAACTCGACCCATGTCTTGGTTAAAATCTCCATTGTAAACGAGGTAGAAGTCATTACCTTCTTTTGGGTTGTATCGCAATCTGAAATTGCC
>CALLIG010000315.1 GCA_938009735.1 uncultured Flavobacteriaceae bacterium | reverse complement strand
GGGTATACAACAGGTAGAAGAAGACCCTCGAACTGCAATATTTAGAGCAGAAGTAGCTGTGCAGCATCAATTTTCAAAAAGGTTGAGTGGTAATGTATATGGTAAATATAGCAATATAGCATCAGCTACCGCAGCAGGTTTTGAATTCACCGAAATTGGCGTTAAGGTTAAATGGCTGTTTCTCGACAAGCCACTCTTTTTCAATAAGATTAAAAAGGCTGTAGCTTCCAACTAGAATCTTTATAAGTTCAGTCTTGAACTCAATATAATTTATTCTCTAGCTTTAACTTGCCCTAAAACTACTGTGATATTAGAATTAAAAAAAGGGTATAAACTCAAATATTGAGAACTGCTACAATAAGTTTAACCGCCTCATGAGTTCAGGTCGATTTGAACGGCTAATTGGAATAACATTTTTTTCAATAAGAACGCTATTGTCTTCAATGTCAATAATCTTAGTGAAATTAATAATATAAGACCGGTGAATATGAAAGAAAATATGTTCTGGTAATTTGCCCATAATTTTTTTCAAAGTGGTGTGTACTCGGTAATTCTCTTTTTCTGTCTTAACTTCAATATAATCTCCTTGCGCTTCAACGACCAAAATTTCATCGAATTTTAGTTTGATTAATCGTCGATCTATGTTGATATACAAGTCTTCTTCAATTCCAGAATTTTGATCAGTAGTTTCTGAATTTTTAACCTTTTTAGACAACGAATTTTTAACCTTTTGAATAGACTTCTCAAAACGTTCAATAGTTATCGGTTTTACCAAATAATCGACAATAGACTCATATTCATAAGCGGCTATGGCAAAGTCGGTGTCTGAAGTAGTTAAAACTATTTTTGGCGGGTTTTTTAATGTTTGAACTAAATCGATTCCGCTAAACCCAGGCATGTGAATATCTAGAAAAATCACATCAACATCTTGTTGATTCAAAAATTTAATAGCTTCGATCGCATTATCAAATTCTTCAATAATATCTAATTCTGGAATTTTAGAGCAAAGTTGTGTGACTATTGCCCTTGCAGTCGATTCATCATCAATGATGATACAATTCATAACTAAATCGTTTTAAGATAAGCTTCAATAGAATTCATGATTTTCAAGAAATCGTCTTTCAATCTGTTATTACCCAAACGCAATTCTTCTTCAAAAATTACAGATAAGCGATAACTTTCTTGTAGCCCTAAGATATTAAGTTTATGTTTAATTTTATGCACGATCTCTGCTGTAGCCTTATTTTTTTTATTTTTAATAGTATCAAGATAGTGTGTTTTTTCCATAGGAAATTCAACTTTCAAAATTTCGATAAACTTATTTTTAAACGCAATATCATCGCCTGACAGTTCATTAATATAATCTAAATTAGGGGTTTCCATATGCTTATTTTTTAATTGTAAAAAAGAAGGTAGCTCCTTTATCTTGTTCTGACTCTAACCAGATTTTTCCATTAAATGAATTAACGATCTTCTTTACCAATGCTAGCCCAATACCTGTAGCCTTAAAATCGTTCTCCAATTTTTTGAACATCTTAAAGATGTCATCTTGGTATTTTTTGGCAATGCCTTTACCGTTGTCAGAAATGCTAAACTGCCAGAAATTAGGTTGTTCTTCTGCTGCAATTTCAATTCGTCCATTAGGGTTGTGCTCCGTTGCACTAATTGCATTAATCAAGAGATTACTGAACAATTGTTCTAGCTTATATTTACCTATAAATAAAGTAGGCAAGGGGTCTATTAATTCAATGTTAAGAGTGTCTGGTACATATAAGGTTTGCACTATTTCTGATATTAAAACAGCTACCTCAATGTTAGCCTTTTTCTCTTCCATGTTGGTTATTGTGGCATGTTTTAGAATGCCATCAACAAGAGCGTCCATCTTTTCTAAATTCTCACTAATTAAGCTACAATTATCTTTAGATTCATCTGAGAAATTTTGCTCGTCTTGCTCTTTGATACAACCGATAAGAAAATTAATGTTTCTCATGGGTGATTTTAAATCATGAGAAACCATATGCGCATAATTATTCAATGCTTCATTGCGCTCTTCTAAGTTTGTTAGAAGTATATTTTTTTCTGCAGATATGCGATTTATTTCTGACGATTGTTCCTCTAGCTTTGTAGCCAGAGCCAACGGATCAAATACCTTTTCATCTTGTAAATTCTGATCGATCTGATTTTCGAAATTAGTATTTAGCGAAGCGATAGATCGCTCAAGAGACTCAATTATCTTTTTTTGACTTTCAGCTTTTTGACGCAAGTTATCATTCGCTTCAGAAAGTTCTTGAGAGCTAATTATAGTAGATCTCTGAACCATTTCTAGTTTGGAGTCATTATCATAGTATGACTTACTTATTGCTTCTAAAAACTTAGATAACGCAATATTCTCACTCCATTCAACGGGTAAGAATTTACGTATTTGTCTAGACAATAATTTATGCATTACTCACTAAATAAAGTTAAGGTCATGGTCTGGTTATGTAGCTTACATTCTTTCTGGCCAGCAAAAGGTGCCATTTCACCATAAGAATAAAACCCTAATATTTTTGCAGAATCACCTATGGCGCCTATAACTTCTTCTACTTCTTCTTCTGTTCGTTGATCTAAAACTAATTTTCTTCCAACACAGCTAACTAAAAGTGCTAGTTCAGGATCTGTTTTTCGATCTCTCATGGCGTACTCACCTGCCACAGCTGCACCTTCAGCAATATCATCTACAGTAGACATCATTAATTGTACTTTTGATCCCTCAGGTACATCACCAGCCAAAATCATAGCGTTATTTTCTTCGTCGATATTTAAGATGGTTCTAACGATAACTTCTTTACTATCTTGTTTATGAACACTTAATGGATATAAGAGGGCTGCCTCTGGTAATCCGTCAGCCTTTTCTCCTAAGTACAATTTATATAAATCAAGAGCAGGTTTGCCATCCAATTCATATAAAATATTATTCTTTGATTTTGTAATTGTACGTTGCGGCCCAAAACCTGTCCATCCACCATAATTTGCACTAGTTATTTCTAAGGTATCTCCATAAAACCCAATACAAATTACCTCGCCTTCTTTAGGGTTTTCATTATAAGATGCCATAGTCCGTTCGAATCGTGCATCATCTCCACATAGTCCACCAGAAATTGAAACTTTTGATCCTAATTTTGCTTCTAGACCTTTGATCAAGCCACTTCCGTTTACGTTGGTGCCTTCTGATATAATAAAAGTATGCTTTAAATTCTCTTTGGGCAGGCTTGCAACTAGACTATGGCCTAACTCTTCTACGTTCATGCCATGAGATTGCATATTTTCACGTACTACT
>CALLIG010000314.1 GCA_938009735.1 uncultured Flavobacteriaceae bacterium | reverse complement strand
CTTTACTCGAATATCTCCTCTTTTAGATTTGTTTCTAGTGTTGTCTTCTTCAGTTTGAGTTGACGTAAATTCACCATAATTTTTTTCTTCTTGTCCATCAACAATACGCGAACGGCCTAATCCACTTGGCACAATTGATTCTACACTAGTGATTATTTTGATTTCTTGAGTATAAGCATCAGTAGTAAAGACAAGTAATAAACTGAATATGAGTACTATTTTTTTCATGATCTATTAATTTTAGTTTTATCTCTTTTAATAAAAGAATATCTGTTTATGTTTCTCTTATAAAGACAGTATGGTTTGAAAAGGGTTGCATGAAATTTATAATTAGATATACTTTGGATGTTTAGAGAAAAGATATGCAAGCAGCCAAGGACAAGGTTAAAAGCCAGTTATTTAAAACTATTGCCTTTCTTTGTATCCTAAATAATGTGAATGCAAGGAATTGTTTATAAATCTACCGGAAGCTGGTATACCGTAAAAACGAAAGAAGGTGATTTTTACGAATGCCGTATAAAAGGTAAGTTTCGAATTCAGGGAATAAAAAGCACCAATCCGATTGCTGTAGGTGATGTTGTTGAATTTGAAATTGAGGCATTAGGTGATGCTGAGGTAGGTACAATTTCTGCGATTGGAGAACGTAAAAATTATATTGTTCGAAAGTCAGTAAACCTATCAAAACAAACACATATTATTGCTTCTAATCTTGATCAGGTTTTTTTACTGATTACATTAAATAACCCAAGAACATTTCCTGTATTTATTGATCGCGTTTTAGCAACCGCGGAGGCTTATGATATTCCTATTGTGCTGTTGTTTAATAAAGTCGATTCTTATAATGAAGAAGAATTATTAGAGGTGAAATATTTAGCTGCGATTTACAGAAACATAGGCTATGAATGTATTGGAATTTCAGCAACTACAGGTAAAAATGTGGATAAGGTTAAAGAATTGATGAAAAGTAAAACAAGTATGTTTGCAGGTCATTCTGGTGCAGGTAAATCTACTTTGGTGAATGCATTAGAGCCTAATCTTCATTTGAAAACGGCTACAATTACAGAGCAGCATTTACAAGGTAAGCATACCACTACTTTTGCAGAAATGTATGATTTGAGTTTTGATGCTAGAATTATTGATACCCCAGGTATAAAAGGTTTCGGAATTGTGGATATGGAGAAGGAAGAAATCGGAGATTATTTTCGTGAATTCTTCAAATTGAAAATCGATTGTAAATTCAATAATTGTTTGCATTTAGATGAGCCCAGCTGCGCTGTAAAAGAAGCTTTGGATAACGATGAAGTTGCTTGGACACGATATAAAAGTTATGTGCAAATGATTAAAGGAGAAGAAGAGAATTATAGAACTGATATTTACGGAGAGAAAAAGTGAAAGCAGTAATTCAAAGAGTATCGAGAGCAAGTGTTGAAGTTGATGATGTTTTGATTTCTAAAATTGAAGCCGGACTATTAATTTTTTTGGGAATTGAGAATGAAGATAGTACTGTTGATATTGAATGGCTATCTCGTAAAATAGCAAACCTGCGTATTTTTAATGACGAAAACGGAGTAATGAATACATCGCTGATTGAAAGTAAAGGCGATGCCATTATCGTTAGTCAATTTACCTTGCACGCTTCTACCAAAAAAGGAAACCGACCTTCATATTTGAAAGCGGCAAAACCAGAAATTTCAACCCCACTTTATGAAAAATTTATTGAGCGGCTACAAAATGACTTGGGTAAACCTGTAGGAACTGGTGTTTTTGGTGCCGACATGAAAGTCGATTTGCTGAACGATGGCCCCGTAACCATTATCATCGATACAAAGCACAAGGATTAGGCGAGTAATTCTGTTATTTATCGGTAGATGTAAGAAAAATATTATTTAGGCGTTATATTGTTCTGACCAAACCAAACCTATGCGCCTTCTTTTTTTATTTAGTTCCCTTTTTCTGTGTTTTCTTACTACGGCACAGAAAGTCCAATATCAATCACTTATTATTAATGAAGCATTAACTAACAATGCAAATGCGGTAGTTCGGTTAGATGAGATGAAAATCAATCTGTTGGCAACTAATAAAATGTCATATTCCGTAAAGCAAGTGGTTACGGTACTAAATAAAGATGGAAATAACTTCGCTTTTAGCCGTGTTTCATATGATAAAGAAAGTAAGATAAAAAGTCTTGATGTATATGTATATGATCGCTTAGGTAAGGAAATAGATCATATAAAGAAAAAAGACTTTAAAGATGTAAGTGCTGCGGATGGTATCTCGTTATATACTGACAATAGAATGCTGTATAATAGATATACACCCACAAGTTATCCCTACACGATTTCTTTTAATTATGACATTGAAACTTCCGATACGGGCTTTTTTCCACCATGGTATTTCTTATCAAATTATAAAGTGAGTGTTGAGCAAAGCTATTACGAAATTAATTATGCAAATGCGGAGCTAAAGCCAGAAATAAAGGAATTTAACCTAGAAGATATTTCAGTTTCAAAGAAAGATGAAGCAGGTCAGATTGTTTATCAATCTGCAAACATTTTGGCAATCAAATCAGAAAGCTTGGGTCCATCATTCAGAGATGTTGTTCCTAGATTAAAAGTGCGATTAAAAAAATTCAACTTAAAAGGAGAAGAAGCTGTAGTTGAAGACTGGAAAGGTATGGGGTCTTGGATGAATGCTAGTTTGTTGAAAGATAGAGATCTATTGAATCCGGCTACCATTGAAATTGCAAAAAAGCTTGTGATTGGCGTCGATGACGATCTTGAAAAGGCAAAAATCATATATAAATACGTTCAAGACAATACCAGGTATATTAGTGTGCAAATTGGAATTGGCGGCTGGAAGCCGATTAGCGCTATTGATGTAGATCGTGTAAAATATGGTGATTGTAAAGGACTTTCGAATTATACCTATGCATTACTAAAGGCAGTTGGTGTTAAGGCATATTACACGATAATTCATGCAGGAAATCGTAAAGTAGATTTCGAAGAAGATTTTGCAGCATTACAGGGTAATCATGCAATTTTAGCCATTCCATATAATGAACAATACTATTGGATTGATTGTACATCTCAAGTGCATCCGTTTGGTTTTGTAGGTGATTTTACTGATGACAGAAAAGCTTTAGTAGTAAAACCTGAAGGTGGTGAAATAGTAAGAACGGTAGCTTATGTAAATGAAGATAATTATCAATTCACCAAAGCAAAATATGAGTTAGCTATTGATGGAAGTATTTCAGGTAAAATCAGTATTTCTACGAAAGGCATTCAATATGATGATCGCTTCGGATTAGAAAGGAAAACAAAAGACGATGTTATAAAACATTATAAGAGTTATTGGGACAATATTAATAACCTGAAGATAAACACCTATAGTTTTGAGAATGATAGAGATGATGTGGTTTTTTCAGAAAAAATAGATATTAATGCTGCGAACTATGGGTCTATTAGTGGTAGCCGAATATTATTCGCTGTTAATTCATTTAATAGTAATGGTTTTGTACCTAATCGATATCGAAATAGAAAACTTCCGTTTGAAATTCAACGAGGATTTTTAGATGAGGATGAATTTACGGTACAACTTCCTGAAGGGTATCTGATTGAAGCAATTCCCGAAGAAAAACTAGTTGATACTGATTTCGGAAGCTATAAAGTATCCTTTGAAAGTATTACAGATTCAAATTCCATTTTATATAAGCGAAGACTATTTATCAAGAAAGGTATGTATGCTAAAGAGAAATATGCAGAGTATCGAGATTTCAGAAAAGAAACTGCAAAAATGGATAATGCTCAAATCGTTCTTGTAAAAAAATAAAATTGACCAATACCAACCAACCTAAACCACTAGTATGTTCAACTTAAAAAATGCCCTATTAGTTATTTTAATAGCAACTTCATCAGTAATAAGTGCGCAAGATTTCAAATTTGGTAAAGTTTCTAAAGAAGAATTAGCAGAGAAAGTTTATGCAAAAGATTCTGCTGCTGTTGCGGCGGTATTGTACCGTAGTAGAAAAATTAGATATCAATATGTAACCGGAAGCGGTTTTGATGTAATTACAGAGGTACATGGTCGTATTAAAATATATACCAAAGAAGGTTTTGACTTTGCAACAATTTCAGAACAACTCTATAAAAGTGGATCTACAACTGAAACCTTAACGAGCCTGAAAGCTTTTACCTATAACCTAGAAAATGGTAGCGTTGTAAAGCAAAAGATGGATAAGTCGGGTATTTTTTCTACTTCATTGAATAAAAGTAGAGATGAGAAAAAGTTTACGTTACCTAACTTAAAAGAAGGCAGCGTTATAGAATTTCAATACAAATTAAACTCTCCATTTGCATACAATATTGATGAAATCGTATTACAACATGATATACCCATAAAGCATCAAGAAGTGTCAATTTCAACTCCCGAATATTTTACATTCAAACCATTAATGAAAGGGTATTTGTTTGTAACGCCGGAGTATAGTGCGAAAACTGGAAAAATTAATTTCACCTCGAAATCAAGGTCACAAGGATCTGGTGGCACAACGTTTAGTCAAAGCCAAGTTGATTATAGAATCAGTACAACTGATTACAAAATGACTGATGTGCCAGCTTTAAAAGAAGAACCTTTTGTAAATGATATGGATAATTATCGAAGTGCAGTAAAATATGAGCTGCAGTTTGTTAAATTCCCGGAGCAAATACAAGAAAATTATACCACTACTTGGGAAGCGGTAGTCAAAAAGATTTACGAGAGCGATAGTTTTGGCGGACAATTAAAATTAAATAAGTATTTCAAGGATGATTTGGCTGCTCTAAAGAGTGCTGCGAATTCAGATTCAGAATTGGCGTCAGCTATATTTTTGCACGTGCAAAAGCATATGTCGTGGAATAGTATGTATGGCTATTATACAGATCAAGGAGTAAAGAAGGCCTACAAAGAAAAAACAGGAAATATTGCAGATATTAATTTGATGCTTACCGGTATGATGCAAACCGCGGGGCTTGATGCAAACCCAGTATTGGTTAGTACACGTGGGCATGGAGTGCCAATGTTTCCGACCAGAGAAGGTTTTAATTATGTCGTAGCCTCAGTACAATTAGATGGTGAAACTGTTTTATTAGACGCTACAAATAAATACACAAAACCAAATTTATTACCTACAAGAGCCTTAAACTGGTACGGAAAGTTGATCAAAAAAGATGCGACATTTACCACTCTTAATTTGATACCTCAAAATACTTCAAGAGAAAATACGAATATGAGT
>CALLIG010000313.1 GCA_938009735.1 uncultured Flavobacteriaceae bacterium | reverse complement strand
CTATTACGTTGCCCATGGCATGGATGGGATTTTAACCCTTGTACAGGTATGCCCCCGGGTGGTTTTGACGATGGCGTAGCAACTTTTCCAACTAAAGAGGAAAACGACGCTATTTACGTTGGCATGGAAGAAGAAGAAACTCATGAAACCACAATTTCCGATATTATGGTAGAAACCATGGTGAATTGGGGCGTTACCAAAGTTTTCGGAATGGTAGGTCACTCCAACCTCGGATTTGCTGATGCCTTGCGTCGACAAGAAGAAAAAGGAAATCTAAATTTTTATGGAATACGACATGAAGGGGCTGCAGCTTTTGCTGCTTCTGCTTATGGAAAACTCATGGGAAAACCGGCCGCTTGTTTTACCATTGCTGGTCCGGGAGCAACAAATTTATATACAGGCATGTGGGATGCTAAAGTAGACCGAGCTCCTTTTTTGGCTTTAACTGGTCAAGTCGCTACTCAAGTAGTAGGTACAGGAAATTTTCAAGAAGTTGATTTGGTGCGTGCATTCGATACTGTTGCTGAATTTAATCAGCGTGTTCAAGGCAATAGTAAACATGCAGAATTGATGTCACTCGCCATAAAACATGCGATTTTAAAACGTGACGTTTCACATCTTACTTTCCCTGATGAAATTCAAGAACTAAAAGCTCCGGCTGGGTCTAAAGCCCAAACAGCTATCAATAGAATTACTCCTATGGAAATAGCACCTCCAAAACAAATGGCCGATAAAGCCATAGACCTTATTAAAAATGCAAAACGCCCTTTAATCATTATGGGACATGGCGCACGAGCACATAAAAAATCAATTGTAGCTTTTGCAGAAAGTTTGAATGCAGCTGTAGTAACCACATTTAAAGGAAAAGGCCTCATAGCAGATAGTCACCCACTAGGTTGCGGAGTAATAGGAAGAAGCGGAACACCAATTGCATCATGGTTTATGAATGAAGCTGATTTGTTGATTGTATTCGGAGCTTCTTTCTCCAATCATACAGGAATTACGTATAAAAAGCCAACAATTCAAGTTGACTTTGATCCTTTAGCTTTAAGTAAGTTTCATGAAATAGACGTTGCAGTTTGGGGAGAAATTTCAAGAACCTTAGATATTTTTACTGCCGAATTGGAAGGAAATACAAACACCCTTGATCAAACGAATGAAATTGCAGAACGATGGAGCATTTGGCAGGAAGAAAAAGCAAAACGTTTGAACGAAACTTCTGAAAATGGCTTGAGTTCAATAAGTGTTTTTGAAGCTATGAATGACTTAGCACCAAAAGATGCTGTGATGTGCGTTGATGTTGGTAATAATGCCTACTCTTTTGGGCGCTATTTTGAACCAGAACAGCAAGACTTTTTAATGTCAGGTTATTTAGGTTCCATAGGGTTTGCTTTACCTGCGGCTATTGGTGCTTGGGCAGCAGTTGGTAATACGAGACCAGTTGTTGCGGTAGCAGGTGATGGAGGTTTGTGCCAATATTTAGCAGAAATTACCACTTTGGTGAAATATAATATGCCAGTTAAATTGATCGTCTTGAATAATCACGAATTAGGTAAAATATCCAAAGAACAAAGAGCAGGAGAATTTGACGTATGGAAAACATCGCTTTCTAATCCTAATTTTTCTGATTATGCAGTTTCCTGCGGTGCTTGGGGAAAACGGGTTGAAAAAGAGAGTGATTTGAATGCTGCAATGAAAGAATTATTTGACCAAAAAGGCCCAGGTGTTTTGGAAATCATGACCGACGTAAATTTAATTTAAATCTGACCACTTAGTTATGCTACAATCATTTAGTATCATTTTTTCTATAGCGGCGTTTTTTAGTTTTATAAATTACAAGTGGTTGAAACTTCCGGCAACAATTGGTTTAATGGCCATGAGTCTTGTTACTATTGTCCTAATATGGCTGAGTAAAAGTATTTTTCCTGATTTCTATATTTTCTTTTGTGACATTGTAACTAATTCAGATTTCAAAACCCTATTATTTGATGGCATTCTAAGCTTTCTCCTTTTCGCCGGCGCCCTTCATGTAAATATTGATGAGTTGGCTAAAGAGAAATGGTCAGTAGCATTATTTGCTACACTTGGTGTTTTGATTTCTACAGGCATTGTTGGTGGCATAACCTTTTATGTCGCGCAATGGATTGGTGTTGAACTATCCTTTTTGAATGCACTCTTATTCGGGGCTCTAATATCACCGACGGATCCCATCGCAGTACTCGCGATACTTAAAAAAACCAGTATTGCTAAAAATCTTCAAACTAAAATTGAAGGCGAATCCCTTTTTAATGACGGCATAGGCGTGGTTGTTTTTTCAGGAATTTTACTTCTTTCGGGTTCTGGAATTTCTGCTGAGGAAGGTTCGATAGGTTTAGAAATAGGCACCTTATTTTTAGAGGAAGCTGTTGGTGGCATTGTATATGGAGCAGTATTAGGTTTTATAGGATATAGTTGTATTAAAAGTATACATGAAAACCCGCAATTGGCGGTAATGATAAGCCTTGCTATTGCCATGGGTGGATATTCTATTGCTTCGCTACTGCATGTTTCAGGGCCTTTGGCGATGGTAGTATCCGGAATTATTATTGGAAATAAAATAAATATAGCTTCCAACAAAGGGACTACCCGAAAATTACTTAATGATATTTGGGAAATTCTTGATGACGTTCTCAATGGTGTTTTATTTGTGCTTATCGGCCTATCTATACACTTGCTAAAATTTGAACTGGATTATTTGTTCTTAGGTATTTTAGCAATAGGTATTGTACTTATAGCTCGGTTTCTATCCGTACTACTCCCTTATTCACTCTTAAAGCACTCTGAAAAAACTCCTTTAAAAACCGTTACAATTTTGACTTGGGGCGGATTGCGCGGTGGAATCTCAATTGCCATGGCGCTTAGTCTTGCCGACAATCCTGCGTCAGAAGTACTACTTTATATTACGTATAGTGTAGTTTTATTTTCAATACTCGCTCAAGGGTTAAGTATTGGGTCCTTGGTAAAGAAAATTTATAGCTAAGAAACTTAGTATTAATAAGACGACAGCAACTTAATTTGAAGCCTAAATAATATGGATCCAATCGATAAAAAAACAGAAAAAGCACAAGACAAATATCTGAAAGAAGAATTGAATATTGAC
>CALLIG010000312.1 GCA_938009735.1 uncultured Flavobacteriaceae bacterium | reverse complement strand
TTGTCGCTTCCTAGTCCGTAAGTCATCCAAGAACCCATACTTGGTCGGCCTTGAATACCGCTTCCTGTGTGTAAAAAATAATTAGCATTTGTGTGCTCTGGAAATTTCGAGGTCAACGAACGAATCAAAGCTAGATCATCAACACAAGTAGCAATATGAGGAAACAATTCACTTACGGGCATTCCGCAATCTCCATACTGTTTAAAATCCCAAGGACTCTTTAAAATCTTCCCTACATTATCGAATTGCGTGGCGTCCACTTTGAATTTCTTTCTTGGATCTTCTCCATTTTCTTTGGCAAGCCTTGGTTTCGGATCAAAGGAATCTACTTGTGAAACCCCACCATCCATATAAAGGAAAATTACATTTTTAGCCTTTGGTAAGTGATGTGGTCCTCGGTATAATTCTGGTTCTGAAACTAGTTTTTTTGGCCGATCACAACCCATTGGTAATGCCCCAAATAAACTGGTAAACGCAAGCGCTCCAAAACCGCCTTGACAGATGCCTAGCATTTCCCTTCTTGATAAGGGTCGTTTCATGAAGTTGTGATACTTACTCATTATATCAGATATATAAATTCCTTTAAGTTAAAAATACTATGACAATATTGTTTCCAAAGATTTAGTTCATCATCACCTTCGCTTTCATTTTGCTGATCTAATTTTTCTAGCATAGCTATAAACTCTTTCGCGTTTTTGATTTCGTCTGTAGAAGGTTCTCGAGAAAAGGAGCGGATATAAATCCAGGTTATTTTTTCTTCAAATGTCAATCCATTTTGAGTCAAAAGCTTATTTGCCATTAGTTCAGCTTGTTCTGCCACGAAAGGATCGTTCATGATAATTAATGATTGCGAAGGCACGTTGGTGACATCACGCTTTCCAAACGTACTAAATGGAATGGGACGATCAAAGGTGGTCATCATAGGCTCTAAGAAGTTGCGTCGCACTTCTAGATAAATACTTCTGCGACCATTTCCATCTAATGGACCTGAAACTGAAGGGCGACCTCGACCTTGCATGAAATCTGTCAAATATGTAGCTACAGGAGGACCGTATAGACTATCGTTTAAACTTTCTGATGCAACCAAAATACCATCACGAATCGCTTCTGCTTCTAATCGCCTTATTGGAAATGAAGCCAAATAAATATTCGTAAGGTCTAGTTGCAAAAGCTCCTCATTTCTCAATGTACTTCGTTTAAATGCATCTGTTAAAACTATCGATCGCACCATTTCTTTAATCGACCAATTTTCATTTTGAAATTTAATAGCCAGATAATCTAAAAGCTCAGGATGGGAGGGAAGCTTTCCTTGTAAACCGAAATTATCTACCGTTTCAACAATTCCTCTGCCAAATAGATGATGCCATATTCTATTGACCATGACTCTAGATGTTAGTGGATTTTCAGATTCCAAAATTGCATTGGCAAATTGTAATCTGCCACTTCCTATAGTGTTAAAAGGGATACCTCCTTTTGGCAAAGCTGATAAAAAACTTTTTTGAACTTTATCTTCTGAAAGTTCTTGATGATTTCCTCTAATAAACACAGGACTATTGATGCCAAATCCGTCAGTCACTCCATAGAAAACAGATTGACTAATTAAGTTTTGTGCGAGATGTTGACTACGATCAAAGGCAGATTTTAACCCTAAAAATTGGGTAGGCAATTTGCCATTTTTGATTTGGGCATTCAACTGATGAATCTGCGCTGTAAAGCTGCTTGGAGAATTTACCTCAGCAGGCCAGTCAGAATTATATGAAATAGCATATTCAGCTTCTATATAAGCTTCTTCTGGAAGTTGGTATGCATGACGTTGATACCGACCAGGAAGAATTTCGATATAGGCCTTATGACCTTTGTAAGGAGTTACATCAATAGTATAATTTTTCCATTGGGCATTATTAACTTGCATTTCCAATTCGCCATAAATGGGATTTTGAATCAATTGAAAATTATCAATTACTAAACGAATGATACTTTTTTCACCTCTGGCTTTAATACCAATAAAGTTTTGGTCTATTATGAAGTTTTGAGATTGTAATGATCCAAAAATACCTTTACTAAAAAGCTTGCTTGATGCTCTTCCCTCATCTAATTTCAATAATTTACTTGAAGTCGAATTTAGTATCGGATCACCTAAAGTAGTGCGATTACCAAAAGCCGTTCCATTACTTTTCCATCCATCTAAATCAGCATTTCTAAAATTTCCTATGATTTGATAGGTGGTATCTGTTGCTGCTTTTTCTACAGATGAAATAGTGTTTTTAGCAATGATGTTCTCATCCCATTTCGTAGAAATCAAATTGCGCATATAGACTTTTAAGTCTTCAATTTCTTTTACTGACTTTTTGGTTGTGATTGTTTTTTCTGCTGCAACAGGAGTGAAACGTGTACTTTCCATCAATCCATACATAGAATAATAATCGGCGGTCAATATTGGATCGAATTTATGATCATGACAACGTGCGCATGAAACAGTAAGCCCTTGAAAGGTTTTTGTAGTCACATCAATCATATTATCGATTCGGTCTGCTTCATCTTTTTTAATATCAACCGGACTATGTGTGCCTTCTGCCATGGCAAAAAATGCCGTTCCTAAAGGTGATTCTGCTATTTTTGACTTCGGATTGAAACGGACGGAATCTAGTAAATCTCCAGCGAGATGCTCTTTCACCAATTGATTGTAAGGAACATCATCATTAAAAGCTCGAATAAGATAATCGCGGTACCGCCAGGCTCCTACAATCGAATAATCGAACTCATGTCCTTTTGTTTCCGCATACCGCACCAAATCCATCCAATGCCTTGCCCAACGCTCGCCATATGCGTCAGCGTTCAAATACCCATCAACCATTTTTTCGTAGGCTTGAGGAGAGGTATCAGTAATAAAATTTTCAACAGCCTCAGGCGAAGGAGGAAGACCTGTCAGTAAATAAGATATACGACGTACTAAAGAATTTTTATTTGCTTCTGGAGATTTTACTAGTTGTTTGTTTTCTAGCTGAATGTTAACAAGCGAATCAATAGTGGTTTTACTACTTGATTTAATAGAAGATATAGGAGGTATAAATGCCCAATGTTCTTTCCATTCAGCACCCTGATCGA
>CALLIG010000311.1 GCA_938009735.1 uncultured Flavobacteriaceae bacterium | reverse complement strand
CCAACAATTGGCATAATGATATCGCCTACAAAGCCATTAATAACTAGGCCTAAGGCACCAGCCATAATTACTGCAACAGCAAAGTCAAGGACATTGCCAGTCATAATAAAATTCTTAAATTCTTTTAACATGGTAATAGTGTTTTAGTTGAAAATATAATAGTTGCAAATCAATGCCTTGCAATTTAGCGAAAATTATGTTTCATAACAAAATGTTAAAACGAATTTATTTGTGAAGAAAGTGTCTTTTTACGCGTTGCGAGATTCCAGTTAACAATTCATAAGAGATTGTTTTTGAGAAAGATGCAAATTCTTCGGCTGTAGGATTCTCACCAAATACAATGACCTCATCCCCTTCCTTGCATTTAATATTGGTAATATCAATCATGATCATATCCATACAAACATTACCAATAATGGCTGCTTTTTGTCCGTCTACAGTAACGAATGCTTTGCCATTGCCATATTGTCTTCCAATTCCATCAGCATGACCAATGGGTAAAGTAGCTGTAATAATGGCGCCTTTAGAAGTAAAAGCTCTATTATAACCAACAGTCTCACCAGGTTCTATTTTATGAATTTGTGAGATAATAGTTTTTAAGGTTGCCACAGGTTTTAGTTCTGCATCAATTTTTGCGTCATTGCCAAAACCGTATAGTCCTATGCCACTTCGAACCATTTCATATTCCGCATGCGAATAGTTAATTATTCCTGAAGTATTCAAAATATGTCTAAAGGGAGTATACCCTAATCTATCATTCAAATTAGATGTGATTTTTTCGAATACTTCTAATTGTTTCTGTGTAAATTCTTTTTCCTCTAGATCTTCTGAGGCTGCCAAATGTGAAAAAACGGAAGTGACTTTAATCTCATTGCGCTCTTTCAGCTCATCAATTATATAGTCAACGTCGTTTTCCGAAAATCCAAGTCTGTTTAAACCGGTATTAAATTTTAAATGAACAGGATAGTCTTTTTGCTTCTTTTCTTTCGCTACTTCTAAAAACTGCTTTAATATTTTGGGAGAATATAAATTGGGCTCTAAGCAACGATCAATAAGTGTACTGAAATTAATTGGTTGCGGATGCAGTACTAGAATAGGAAGTCTTACACCAGCATCGCGTAGTTGAACGCCTTCGTTTATATAAGCAACTGCCAAGTAATCTGCCCCTAATTTTTCAAGCTTTTGTGCAATTTTTACCGAATCACTCCCATAGGCAAAAGCTTTAACTACACCTAAGAATTTTGTCTGGGCGAGTATTTTTGAACGTAAATAATGGTAGTTATGCTCTAGATGATTAAGGTTTATTTCTAAAACAGTCTCTAAAGCTTTAGGCATTTGAGTCTTTTTTGGTTGACTTAACCTCTTCTGTGTCAACATTTATGTCTTTCACTTTTTCACGAAGCATTGCCTTGTAATAAGCAGCTCTACTTAATGGCTCATATTCTTCTATTTCGCCCAACATGACCAAATCATCATTGGTAGATTTTCTAAAACTATAACTTGCTAAGTTCCCTGTTCGAGTACAAATAGCATGTACTTTAGTTACATATTCAGCAGTCGCCATTAAGGCAGGCATGGGCCCAAAAGGATTTCCTTTAAAATCCATATCAAGTCCAGCTACCACTACGCGAACTCCTTTATTGGCAAGGTCATTACAAACGGTAATAATTTCATCATCAAAAAACTGAGCTTCATCAATACCTACCACATCGCAAGTATCACCAAGAATGCGAATATTTGCTGCTGCAGGCACGGGTGTTGAACGAATCTCGTTTGCATCATGAGAAACGACCATATCTTCATCATATCGAACATCAACCATGGGTTTGAAGATTTCGACTTTCTGTTTGGCAAATTGAGCGCGTTTTAAACGACGAATAAGTTCCTCGGTTTTACCAGAAAACATTGATCCACAGATAACTTCTATCCAGCCAAATTGTTCTTTATGATTAACTGTGTTTTCGAGAAACATTTTGTAGTTTTAGACGAAAATAGGGTGTTTTTTCGTTCTGATTATACAGAACTTTAAATTTAGTAAAGAAAGGCACAAGTTTTGCTAATTATAGACAAGAAAATATCCTTAAAATTTTTAATTAAGATCAGATGAAACGAAAGCTAAAAGAGGAGTTGGTAAAATTATCTACAGATATTATTACTTCTCGTGATATGAATGAAATATCTGAAATGTACGAGGCTGCTCAAGTTTTGTACGAAAAGCTTGCTGTATTAAAGTTTATAGATGAAAAGTTGACAGATATTGAAATTGACGTTTCTAAAAATGTAATTGCTGCCAAGTTCGAAAAAATGGCTAATCAAGTATTAAATGCAAATTCAGGAGTGCCTGAAAGTAATCCGCATCAAGAAGATATAATTACGCATCCTGGTATGGATACGATAAAAGATATGGTCTCGCAAATGCCAGCAGAAACTAATACAGACGAAGTGCTGAATGAGTTTTTAGGAAACCCTGATCTGATGAAGAATGATAAAGAGCTTTTTATGCCTCCTAAAGAAGTTGAGGTAAAAAAAGAAACGTTCACCAAATCATTGAATGACAAGCTTAATGGAAAAGAAATCAAGGTAGATTTAAATAACCGTCTTGCTTTTGTTAAACATTTGTTCAACGGTAGTGCAGAAGATTACAATCGTGTTTTGTCTCAGTTAGGTACTATAGATACAGAAGAACGTTCGATTGCTTTTATCGATAATATGGTTAAGCCTGATTACAATAATTGGGCAGGCAAGGAAGAATATGTGGAACGATTCTTGGAATTGATTGAGCGAAGGTTCTCATAAATTCAAACAATTAAAAAAGCCCTTCATCAAATTTGATGAAGGGCTTTTTTATTCCCAAATCTGTTAGCATTTAGTACCTTGTCGACTATTAAGGCAAACCATAATTTTATGCAAATCCAAAAAATAGGATACTATACTGCAAGTGCAGTTTTAACGGGTATAATGATCTATTCGGTTCAAATGTATTTGAGGAATCCCGAGATGATCGCTGGGTATTTTGAAAGTGTAAATTACCCGAGATATTTGGTATATCCATTAGCTATTGCCAAGATATTAGGATTAGTGGCTATATGGGGAAACTTTTCTAAATCCTTAAAAGAATGGGCCTATGCGGGATTCTTTTTCGATGTCACATTAGCATTTACCGCACATATGGTTGCCAAAGATGGTGGAGAATTATTCTCGGCAATCGCATTCATAGCATTAATGATTTCCTATTTTTTAGGAAAAACTGTAAGACCATAATTTAATACAATGGGAAAACTATATTTAGTTCCTACTCCGATAGGAAATTTAGAAGATATGACTCTTCGGGCTATTCGTATTCTCAAAGAAGCGGATGTTATACTCGCAGAAGATACCCGTACTAGTGGAAAGCTTTTGCAGCACTTCGAAATTTCAACGCATATGCAAAGTCACCATATGCATAACGAACATAAAACAGTTGATACTCTGGTAAAGCGTATGCAAGCTGGAGAAACAATTGCCTTAATATCTGATGCGGGTACGCCAGCGATTTCAGATCCAGGGTTTTTATTGACTCGTGCTTGTGTTGAAAATGGAATCGAAGTAAATTGCCTTCCCGGTGCAACCGCATTCGTCCCCGCTCTTGTTAATAGCGGACTCCCCAACGATAAATTTATTTTCGAGGGATTTCTTCCTGTAAAAAAGGGGAGACAAACACGGTTGAAATTTTTAGCAGAAGAAACACGGACTATGGTTTTTTATGAGTCTCCTCATAAGTTGATTAAGTCTTTAGGAAGTTTTGTAGAATATTTCGGAGCTGATAGACCTGTTTCCGTTTCAAGGGAATTAAC
Source organism: uncultured Flavobacteriaceae bacterium (assembly GCA_938009735.1). Lineage (GTDB taxonomy): Bacteria > Bacteroidota > Bacteroidia > Flavobacteriales > Flavobacteriaceae > Maribacter_C. The sequence goes on along the minus strand of CALLIG010000311.1, from coordinate 102 downwards.
CAAACTCTACGAAGAAACCATTCGCGGAACGGCGGAAGAAGTTTTAAAACACTACACCGAAAAACCTCCAAAAGGGGAAATTGTCATAGTTGTTGCTGGCAA
>CALLIG010000310.1 GCA_938009735.1 uncultured Flavobacteriaceae bacterium | reverse complement strand
AATTGATTTGCCAGAAGCAGATGGATTAAAGGCTTATTTCGAGTACTTCGAAGAAAAAGTACCGTATTGGAAGATTAAAATTGGCTTGTATCTGTTAGATGAATAATTACTTGCCTAATCGGCGGCTCAATTTCTTAATATACTTTTCTACGATCTCACGAGCTGGTACTGTAGTAATTTCTTTGGTTGAAGCTTCTTCAAAAGCTCTTAATGCAAGGGTATTATATCCCTTATCAAGATTGTACTTTCCAACCAAATAATGTCCTTCCCAAAAATCAGGATTCAAGGCTGTAAATTCCGAAAGTAATTGTTGCTCTAGATGTGTTTCTTTTGAAATGGCCTTTTGAATTTCATCTCGAATTGAACGATATTGCTCATAATCTTTGAAAGCTTCCGTTTGCAAAAAAGGATCTTTTGCTATATTTAATACTGTTTTAGCGACTGAAGTATTTCCTTCGTTTCCATCTGAAAAAACCTCATTCAAATCATAGGCAACGAATTCACCCATTTGATATGGACTACTAGAAACCCAAACTAATAAATCTTCTGGTTGAAAAACAATGCCATGGTGTGCTAACATTTGATTTAGTGCTTTTTCATTACCGTAGCCAATAGTGTCTTCGTCTAAGCCTTCACGATTACGAAGAATATCAACTACCTTTTCAGGTGTGACCTTTTCAGTTTCTTCTAAAAGCTCTTCCATGCGTTCATAGCGATATTGCGAATGACTTTCTATAATGTGTTTCTGATTCTTCTCATCATCTGCATAAGCGGAACTTTGAAAGTGGTTAGAACAGATCAATTGATTACTCGTATTCGGAACTTCATATACTCCAAACTTCTTTGGAGACACTTCTATAACCGCAGCTTTTTTGTCTTTTGCACTTCCGATAAAAATGGATTCTGATACAAATACTTCCCGCTTCTTTGCAATTGCAATGGCTTCATCTATAGTCGATGCATATTGTAGTATTTCACGTGTTACCAATGAGACCGGAGTTTTGGCCACCAAAGGAAATTGAGATTTTCCAGCATTAATAGTAACCGTTAATCCTTGGTCATTCATTCCAGAGACCACGCCTATCATTCCTCCCCAAGTAACCGACATGAATTTGTGTCCATCTTCAGGCTCTACAAAAGAGATGATTTTGTTCTTTGCAAAATCGTCTCCAGCGTAAAAATCAAAATTCCGTCCGATCAGCAATTTGCCATCTTTGGTGTTTTCTCCCCATGATGCAAAAGAAGAACAACCCACTAAGGCTAAATCTTGAAGTGCATGACCAATATCGTGTGCGCCATGAAAATAAAGTACTCTTGGGTACTCTTCCGCCAGATAATCATAATTGGGTGAGGCATATTGTGAGATGCCATAAATTTCAGTTTTGTATTGTTCGTCTATATGTAAATACACCTTGCGATTGAACCAAGCTAAAAACTTGCGGAGAATATTTTGATACCCTTTAGATGGCACCAGTTCATCAATTTTTTTCAAAAAAACCGCTTCTTGTTGATTGAAAAGTTCTTGACTTAATGCACCCTGATTGAGCCCCAATTCCATTGGATTTCCTTTTACATGCATTTCCCAAAGCCCTTGTTTGTTTTTGTTTAGATAATTTGCTCCGATGGAATAGCTAGTATCTGAAATTTTAGTTCGCTGAGGAAGCGTTACATCATATTTGCTAATGTCAGGCCGGTCTTTTAATCCTTTGTTTACACCGCAAGAAGATAAAAGCAATATGAGTGCAATAACTTTAAAACTATTCGCTACAAGAGCTAAAAAGGGAGTTTTGAATAGATTCATAACACCTGTTCATTTTGTTTCTTTTCGACTTCGGTATCTAAAATTTTGTTTAGTAAGTATTCACCGCCTAAAATTTCTGAGCAAGTAACAACTCCACTAATAGTTACACCTAAAATTCCATGCATATTCAAACCTTGCCCTGTGAAATATAGATTTGCAATCTTGGTGCGCGGTGAAATAAAAGACATCAACGGACTATTGGCATCTTTTACATAACCATACATAGAACCTTTATTACAACCAATATAATCGCGATATGATAATGGTGTAGAGGTATAAACAGATTGAATACATTCTCGAATATTAAGAAACTTCTTTTCCAATTCTTTTATGAAAATTTCTGTTTTTTTATTTTTGAACTGCTCATAGGTTTGACCTCTGTGGTTTTTTTGTGCTACGGTGTTAAATGTATCTTCCCATTGAGCAACCTCTTCATAACGCATATATGTTATAGAAGTTAATTGGTCTGCCCACTCATCTTGATTTTTGCGTACACCCATTGATACCATATAGGTTTCTGGCCAGCTATCTTGGGTATATTCATGACATCGCCAAACGTTGTTTGGGTCTTTGTAATGGTAGTAGTTTTTATTGATGTATTTGAAAGTTTTCGGCTTTAATACCAAGTGAATACTAAAAGCAGATATGGTATTTTCCAAACCTTGAATTCTTGTATTGTACGATTTTCTAAAGTGTTCTGGCCCTACCATTTTCAGGGTAGTTTTAGGTTCAATATTCGAAATGAATAAATCTCCTTTTACAACTTCACCTTTTTTTGTAGTAACCGAAATTATTTTTTTATCTATACATTCAAAATCAATTACCTCTTGGTGTTTATATGCTTCTCCTCCGTTTTCTTTTAATCTTCGGATAAGTAATTTGGTGATTTGACTGCCACCATCTGCACAGCGATAAGAGCTTTCGATATAGGAGTTGATAGATAAAGCATGCACATAAAGGGGAGTTTTGTCTGGGTCACCTGCATACAAGAGGTTTGAACCTGCTAAAACCGAACGTAGCTTTTCGTTATTCGTTATAGACTCAATATATGCTTTAGCTGTAAGCTGAAAAATTTCAGCATCATTTTGATGAGGTTTACCTGCTTCAAGATTGTATAAGGGGAATTTATTACAAATCTTATGTAATTTATCACAGTATGATCGAATCCCTTTTTCATCCTCAGGAAATTGAGCAATTAAACTTCTAGAAAAATTCTCATAGCCTTGGGCATGTGGGTATTCTGTTTCATCTCCATCAAAAGTTATAATATCGAAACCATCTTCATCTAATTTTTTGAATACGAGCCCATCAAGAATATTCAAATAATCAAAATAACGATAGAGATTTTGACCTTCTGAGAGTCCACCTAAATAGTGAACTCCTGTATCAAAAATGGTGCGCTCACGAACAAAGGTTTGCAGATTGCCACCGTATTGGTTGTTTTTTTCAAGCACGCAGACGCTTTTTCCTTCTCGAGCCATGATGTTGGCTGCCACTAAACCAGCCATTCCACTTCCAATAATTACTACGTCGTAGGTTTTTTCCATTTTAGCCTTCCACTCTTTTAAAAACAATCATTTCTTTATTTTGACTTTGAATTGAAAAGCCTTTTTGTAAAATAGGTTCAGATTCGATGCTAGCACTTGTTTTAAGAAATATCAAGATACTCATTTCGTTTAGCTTTTTCGATGGAATATCACCTAAGCCAATGGTGTCAATATTTAAAATAAGCACGTTTGCTGCTTGTTCAAATGTTTCGCTAATTGAGTTCATTACGGTAATTTTACTGTATTGATGTTTCAAATAGTTGTTTTTGAGGATCGCTCTGGCTTCCTCATTTTCTATATAACTATATATTTTTCTATCAATAGAATCAAGAGCTAAAAGCAAATCAAGTTGCCCTTGATCTTTTGAAAGATGTATGATATTATCTTTTTCTCCAACCAAAGTT
>CALLIG010000309.1 GCA_938009735.1 uncultured Flavobacteriaceae bacterium | reverse complement strand
CATCATGGTTCTGTATAGTTTAGATTTGCTATACCCTAAATTATCTTCAAAATCATTAACCCCGATTGTAGTTTGCGACCATATGCTTTCTGTATACGTCATTAATTGGGTCATAAATTCTTCATCCTTAGTATTTAGAACGGTAATAGCATTCACTTTTGAAATAGGCTTATTTTGGTTTTCGCCTTCATAAAGGTCTTTTACTACTGTAGAAATAGAAAAACCTCCTTTAGCAATATCACTTAAATAATCTGAGGTTTTTATAGTGTCTTCAAAGATGCCGTCTTTTTCTGTTACAGGCGTACCAGCACTTATACCGATTTTGAATTCTAGATCGGGCGTTATGACTTTGTGATGCGCGTTTTGAATTTTTATGCCACATTGAACAGCATCAGTCACAGAATCAAAGGATATTAAAAAGTTATTTGCCTCTTGTTTTACTATCCGTCCATTATTTTGAGCCGTTACCGCTTTAATAGTTGTGATATACCCCCTTAGTGCGGCCTTTAAGGTGCTTATTTCTTCGGTTCGTAGAAGTTTACGTCTTATTTTAACGACCATTAGTGTTCTGAAAGCAGGGTCGTTGATTATGTTAAGACGGATGTTTTTGGCTTTTTCGGGATCTTCTATACGCCCTAAGAAGGATTCTACAATCGTATCGTTCACCTCAATAATGCGCGTCGGAACTGCACCGTGAGCATTTTCATGCAATTCTATTAGTGCTTCTTTACTTGGTGCCTCTATTAAACAAAAGGCCGTTTTTCTTTTTTCATCACACCAATAGGTAAGTCCACGACAATTGTATTCATGTTCAATATCTAAATCGGCTTTATGCATTTCTGCAACATGTGCTGCCGTAACCCCGTCAGGAAGATTATGTAAATCTAAAAATAATGGCATAGTGCTTTTTTTGCGTGTAACTAGTACTTCGTATTAAGGGGGAGTGTTTGAAATTACGCAATATTATGGAAATATGTTTGATAGTAAATCGCTAAAATTTTGATATTCATTGATTTAATACCATTCCACACACATTGCCTTCCCTACTGTTGTCGGTCAATTAATAAGTGTTTCATTACCCTTTCAGAAGAAAAATTTAAGGAGATGTAATACGAAATAGCGATAAATTATTGTAATATTTTTTGGATTACTATTAAAAATACTAGCTTATGAGTTAATATATTCTTTCAATTTCTTCAACTACTTGTCCGTTCTCGCGAACGACCATCTTTATAATCTTAGCTTCAGCATTTTTAATGAACTCAAAGGTAAGCGGTGCTTCGGTGCTAAAAAACAGATTTTGTGACACAGGTTGAATAATCAACTGCATTTCACCAGAAACCATCTGGAGTGCGTTTTCTTTTTTTGAGATACTTACACTTGTGGTTGCACTTTTATATTCACCAACGTATTCCGCTAGTATGTTATCTGCCAATGAAATTGCTTTATGCTCACTAATTTCATGTTTTGGTTGTTTGTGGTTATAGCTCAATACACGTTTCAATTGCCAGGTTTCATTTTTAAGGATATAAAGATGAGTGAATGTAGCCGTGCTGGTTAAATAAACCTCTTTATTAATTTCTTTCATATAAAACTCATGTAAACCGTTTTGAATGGCTCCATATAAAACCCCATTATTGTAAAGAGGGAAGACTTCTATACTACTCTCAATTAATTTGCGAATGGGTTTCATATCTGGGTTTGAGCAAATGTTTTGCTCAAGTGCTTTAAAAAAATCTTTTTTTGTAGTGCTTGGTCCACTTTGGTCGTGATAAAACTCAAGATCTTCACTTATGTAAGCTTCCATATCGGAAAGCACACACTTATTGAAACCATTCTCAAATAGGATGCTATCTATTTTTTTTATGTTTTGGTATAATTCTGATGAGGGTTCTACTTGGGAATTACCGCTTTTAAACGAGAAAATTGCGATTAATAAAAGAAGTGTTGTCTTAGAAGCGGATTTTTTTTTCATGAATATTATCTATTAAGTTAATTCCTTCTAAAGATGAATGTCGCTTATCATTGTTACAGTCACGATGAAACTTTGGAACACAAAATACCATTCCACACACATTGCCTTCCCTCCTACTGTCGGTCAGTTAATAAGCCCGCCCGAACGTACCCTTTTCGATACGCCCGCCTGACCATATTCGGGCAGGGGCAGGTATTCCATTACCTTTAGTGAAGAAAGTTTTTAGACGCGAGAAAAAGAAATTGTCCAATGGGTGATTTCTTTTTTCGGCGAGTTGCAGAGATGGCAAAAAAGATAGTACCAAATAAGGCCAGCGCTACATCTCGCTCAAAAACACAAAGATTATTAATCTTTATATTTTGTGCCGTACCAAAGGCCAGCGCTTCAACTCGCTCATAAAAACCTAAGGTCTCGACGACCTTAGGTTTTTATGTCGCATAACGCAAGACATTATGGAGCAGAAATGTTCTATAAACCGACATTACGTCAAATAGCGAAAAGTTATAAGTAAATATGCCGAATTCCTAGGATAATGTTAGATTCAACATTCTAATGTACGCTAAGTAAAAGAACCTTTAAATTCAAAAAAATATTTTAAAGTATCTTGCATAAAAAATATAGCTTCCTATCAATATCAGTAAGCTGAAAAGACCAGTAAGGGTCATCTAGAATGTAATATCTTAGAATGGGGCAAGAACCATCGGTCTGTGAAGAGCAGGTTTATAATGAAATTTATAGGACACATGCTGAAAGCCTCCGGAATTACCTATACTATAAATTTGGTAATATACAACGCGCTGAAGACATAGTGCAAGACGCTTTTATAAAACTATGGTCAAATTGTGGTACTGTTATTTATGAAAAGGTTGCGGGTTTTCTTTATAAGATTTCCCGAAATCTAATGATTGATGCACTACGGACGAAGAAGGTTGCCTTGAAATTTGAAAAGGGACTCATACCGAGCCAAGATAATGAAGACCCCTATTTTCATTTACGCACCAAAGAATTCCGTTTAAAAATTGAGTCCGCTATATCGAATTTACCAGAAAAACAGCGGGAAGCTTTTTTAATGAATCGTATTGATAAATTAACCTATAAAGAGATTGCGCTTCGGTTGAATGTTAGTCAAACCGCAATAGAAAAGCGAATAGCTAAAGCCCTGATAAAATTGAACACAATATCTGAATTAAAAAAATACTCCATCTAAGAGGTTGGTTAAATATTTTTTTAAACGTATTAGTAGTATGAGCAAGCATTTAGAACATGAAAATTTAATCGCACGTTGGATGGATGGGCGGCTGAGTGAAGCCGAAAAAAAACAGATGGAGGAATCTGGCGAGTTAGATGCGCTTAAATCTGTCATCGATGATATTGACACTTGGAAGGTGAAACCTTTTGATGTGGAAGCAGGTTTAGAAGCGCTGCACAAGAAAAAAAGTGCTGTGATTACTTTGAATAAAGTAAAAAACAGAAGTTGGCTAGCTGTCGCGGCAAGCATTGCCCTTCTTGTTTGTTCTAGTCTTATTTGGATGCTAGTAAATAATTCAGACACCTCAGTATCTACGGCGATTGCTGAAACGAAAACCATTGAATTACCACAGGGCTCTTTGGTGGAATTGGATGCCGTATCTACCTTAACATTCAATGAAAAAGATTGGGAGAAAACGAGGTCATTGTCGCTAGTAGGACAAGCGTTTTTTGACGTGACGAGTGGTGTTCCTTTTGAAGTGAATACACCAATTGCCAAAGTAGAAGTACTAGGTACCCAATTCAATATAAAAACTGAAAAAGAACGATTTTCAGTAGAGTGTTTTGAAGGAAAAATAAAGGTGTCTTTTAAAGGGAATACCGAAATAATAACCAAGGGACAACGCGTGACAATTGATAATGGCGTTTTACTAAGATTAGATCATCAAAAAACCAATCCGGAATGGTTGAAAGGATTGAGCAGTTATAACAAAACACCCCTTGAAGAAGTTATCGCCGATGTGCAGCGCTATTATGATCTTGACATCACATTGCCTAAAAAGTATCAATCGCTCTTGTTTACAGGTTCGTTTAAACACCATGATTTAAAGGGAACTTTACATACCATCTTTACTACAATGGAAGTAAAGTACACACTTTATGAAAATAGGAAAGTTATTTTTGAATAGTAAATAGTAGACTTCAAACGAATTTATGACCAAAACGCTTCATAACCAAAAGAGATGCTTTTTGCGAGTTTTAGTTTTATTGTGGTTTTCGTTTTTCGCTACGGGTATGATTTACGCTCAAGAAGAACAGCCCATTATAAAATTAGTGGATCGTTTAGAGCAACTTAAAAAAACTTTCGGAGTAGAGATTTCTTATAACTACACTTTTTTAGATGAAATACTTTTGCCAACTGCTTCCGATTGTGGGTCGCTTTCAAGTTGCATTGATGCTATCATTGAAGTAGTACCAATGAAGTTTGTCGAGAACGGTGAGAATAGCTTTATTTTAATACCAATACGTAATGATATTTCATTTACTGTCGAAGATGCATTTACGAATGAACTTATTAATAGCATTAGTTTTCAAATCAATACTGGGCCTGAAGATTTTATGTACCCTAAAAAATCGGAGTACACGATCAGAAACGTTTTTCCTTTAGATTCAATTCATATCCATTCAGCCTTTTACAACAGTATACACTTAAAAGCTTCTGAACTACAAAAATCAATCGAGCCGCTGCAAATGGAGCGTCGAATGATTGAACTTAACGAGGTTCAAATAACCGAATATCTTACTAGAGGTATCAATGCTAAAAAAGGCGACAATTCATTTCAGATAGATATGAGGTCATTAGGTATTCTTGCGGGAGAAACCGATGGTGATATTTTCAATATTGTAAAAAATATACCAGGAATAAATACACCAAGCGGAAAACCCGGAAGCATTAATTTTAGGGGAAATACCTTTGACCAGTCTCTAATTCAAATTGACGACATACCTATCTATCACAATGGTCATTTTTATGGAGCCCTTGCCCCTTATAATCCTACGATTGTCGACCAAATAGAAATACAACGGAATACTTTATCTGCAAAATGGGGAGGCCGAGTTGGTGGGTTGATTCATATGACAACTAGTAATGTTATACCCGATTCTACTCAGTATGCTGTACAACTAAATACAGTTTACGGAGGTGCTACTGTGAAAATACCCTTAGTTGAGGATAAACTCGCCTTATATGTGGCCGGTAGGTCGAACTACCCTTCCGTCAATTCCCCAAAATTGACCACTTATTCTAACCTGAACTTTCAAGGTAGTCGCTTAGAGTCCGTTGCAGACCAAGTGAATAGTGAAAATTTTAAAGTTGGTTTTTATGATATCAATTCTAAATTGGTATATGACATTAATGAAAATCACAAGGCCAGCGTCAGTTATATCAATATCATTAATCGTTTGTCGGCAACCCTAAAAGATATCGATGATGAAAATCAAAAAGACTTTAGAGATCTAGATTTAGATAATTGGGGAATGACCGCCAAATGGCAAGGTCGATTTTCAGAAAAACTTAGTGCCGAAGCGCGCTTAAGCAAATCTTCTTTGAATATTGATAATATAAGTGAAGGGTTTTCAGGAACTGAGCGGTCTAGTTTTGAAAAATATACCAACACTATTGATGATAACAGATTTATAAGTGAGGTTAAATTGAAACTGAATACGAATACAACACTTCAAACAGGTTATACTCTTACTAACTATGCGTTACGATTTGATGAGCGAAATGACCAGAATGGCACAGATAGCCGCAAAGACCAAGATGCCTCGTTACACAGTATGTTTTTTTCAGTTAATAAAAATTGGAATGACAAAGTAACAGCCAATATTGGACTACATTCTGATTATTATGGCCCTAATGCTATTTTGTATGCCGACCCAAGAATTACCGTAAATATACCAGCCAACAATGCCTTATATTTTAAAACATCATTTGGGCGCTCGCATCAATTTATTCAGAAGAAGTTACGAGATGATTTTGATGATTTTAATGACGAAACCCAATTCTGGTATCTTCCTGACCCAACAACTGCAGTACTGGAAGGTTATCAAACCATGATAGGAGCTTTATATAATAAATCAGGACTCTTAGTAGATGTTGAATTATATACACGAAGAACAAATAATGTCACCCTTCAATCCAATACGGATAGACTCGAGAAAGGAAAATTGAAGAGTATGGGTATTGATTTTTTTATTAAGAAAAGATGGAGTGCTATTGAGACGATGTTGAGTTATTCGCTAAGTAAAGTAGATACGGAATTTGAGGAAACCTCCCCTATTTTCTTTGACCAACCTCATATTTTGCAAATTACGGGATTATGGCATTTAGACCCTTTTGATCTGGCTCTTAGCTGGGGCTTTGCCTCTGGTATGCCAGTAATCATTCCGCAATTGGATTTGAATGGTATTGATGCACAAGCAGATTTAGTTATACCATACACGAACAGATTTCCTAATCAACATCAATTGGATGTATCAGCGACTTATACTTTTTCAAATTCCAAAAAAAGCTGGAAAGGTATTGTCGGACTTTCCATTATAAACCTTTATGGTCAAGAAAATATTGTTAATATCTTTCAAAATTCTCCTTCCGTCGACAACTTGTATCGAGAGGCTATGGATTTCGCTCCAAACTTGCAGCTAAGCTTCCAGTTTTAAATAGGGATACGATTTTTTAGAATACTTCTACCGCCCTATTTTAAAGGGATTTCAATATTTTTTTATTTTTTTCAATTTAGGGGTTGGGTAAATCTCTCTCATATACGTATTAAGGGAAAGGTGTATAAAAACTAAAAGCCTTGAAGTGAATTTCAAAACCTTAAACAACAGAAATTATGAGAAAAATAAATTTAAGATGCGTATTCGTGATAACGGCATTACTTATAACACAAGCCTGTGCAACCGATGATTTAGATGAACTTGTTTTAGATGAAACCGAAACAGCTATTATTGAAGATGAGGATGATACACTTGCCGATAGAATTCCTCAAGACCAAAATAATGATACACAAGTCGTATCAGAAGAAACTACACAACTCATACTAGATTGGAATGAACTCTGGTTTGGATTAGATCGACGTACTGTTGGTATGCGACCAAATATAGTGACGAGGTCATTAGCCTATATACACTTAACGGGGTATGAAACTGCTGTTCCTTATATGGGCGACTATACTTCGAATTCAGATAGATTAAATAATTTTGATCTCAATTCAAATGTCTTTGAGGACAACGTAAATTTAAATCTTGCCTTGAATACAGCTTATGATTTAGCTTTCGACCATTTTATGTTTAGTCTTGAACCAGGTGTAAGGCAAAATATTTCTAATTTTCATGATGAAAAAGCATCCGAATTAGAAGAAGGTCTTTCTGAATCAGAAATTGAAAATTCAGAGCGATGGGGTAGACACGTAGCACAACGGGTGATTGCTTACAGTCAAACCGATCGAGATGCTGAAGCACAAATTATAGATCAAACACCAAATAGTTATACAGCCCCCGTTGGCACAGGTTTGTGGGCCGCTGCAGCAAACGAGGATGCTTGGTTTCCTTATTGGAGAGAGGTTAGAACATTCGCGATATCTCCGAACCAAACAAGTAGTGTAGACTTCAATTCAGTTTTAAGTTATAGTACTAACCCATCAAGCGATTATTATGAACAAATGATTGATGTTTATACCGTTACTAACAATGCTGCAACAGGGGGAAATGATGATTTATGGATAGCTGAGTTTTGGGCAGATGATGTTGAAGGTCTTATGATTAGTCCTCCAGGGAGACAAGTATCAATAGCCAATCAATTAATAGTGCAAAATGACTTGGAGTACGACAGAGCATTAGAGCTTTTATTAAAATTAGGTTTTGCCTTAAACGATGCCGCGGTTTCTGCTTGGGATGATAAATACAATTATAACATAGAAAGACCCAGTAACTACATTAGGGAGTATATCGATGAAAATTTCACCTCTAATTTATCAAGATTTATTGATGGTGTAAATCCAGCATTCCCAAGCTACCCATCTGGACATGCAACATTTGCTGGCGTATCTTCAGGAGTTTTTATTTCTTTTTTCGGTACAGATAATATTGATTTTACTGATACAACGTATAGTAATTTTAGAAATACCCCATTTAACAGTACTCCAAGAAATTTTACTTCTTTTACCGAAATGGCACGCGAAAATGCTTATTCGAGAGTGCCGTTAGGGGTTCATATTGAGCAAGATGCTATTGAAGGTCTACGTTTAGGTTATGAAATTTCAGAAGCCGTAAACAATTTGAACCTCAGCACTAGTTTATAATATTCAGATAATACATTTTGTTGGTTAGTGGTTTGTTAGGGTTAAAAGCTCCGCATTCTTTTGCGGAGCTTTTATAAAAAGACAGAACCTACAGCTTTCAGAAAACTGCTAAACTTGAAAATACATGGCGAAAAACTACTCTTTAATTTTTATGAATTCACTCTAAACCCCCAATTAAATGAAAAAGTATTTCGTTCCTCTTTGTTTCGTAGTGTCCGCTCTAATTTCATGTAGTAAAGACGATTATATTGATATTCCAGTAGATGAAGACCAAACCGTTGTAAATCAAGATAATAATATCAACAATGACCTTAGTACCGATAATTTGGCTGTTGATACCTCAATTCTAAACTTACCAGGGTCCCCATTTAACTATGCCAACATTCTATTACCTAACTTCTTTTTAGATAATGATGTGCAGGATGAAGATAATATTCCAAATAATAATGCCGTAACTGACAATGGTGCTACCTTGGGAAGAGTTTTGTTCTACGACACTAAACTATCATTGAATAATACCATTTCATGCGCTTCATGTCATATTCAAGAAAATGGATTCTCAGATCCTAATCAATTCAGTACCGGTTTTGATGGTGGCTTAACAGGTAGAAACTCAATGGGACTAGCAAATGCTCGTTTTTATGAAAATGGAAGATTCTTTTGGGATGAAAGAGCTAATTCGCTTGAAACGCAAACCTTGATGCCTATTCAAGATTTAGTCGAAATGGGAATGTCCCTTCCCGAACTGGAAGCTAAACTAGCGCAAGAAGATTATTATGCAACTTTATTTACAAATGCTTTTGGCGATGATAACGTAACTAGTGAAAGAATAGCTTTGGCACTATCACAATTTATACGCGCTATGGTTTCATTTGAATCAAAATTTGATGAAGGCTTAGCACAAACGCAAGATATAGACGACAACTTTCCGAATTTTACAACTTCGGAGAATAGAGGTAAACAGCTTTTCATGAGTAATCAAACGCGTTGTTTTGATTGCCATGCTACCAATGTATTTGTAGGTGATGATGCCAGAAATAACGGTTTAGATGCAATAATCACAGATCAGGGCGTTGGCGGAATTTCCGGCAATAATAATGAGTTAGGTGAATTCAAAGTCCCGTCTTTACGAAATATAGCATTGACTGCACCTTATATGCACGATGGTAGGTTTGCAACGCTTTTAGAAGTAGTGGAGCATTATAATAGTGGGGTACAAAACAATCCGAATTTAGACAACAGATTGACCCAAGGAAACAATGTGCGCCGTTTAAACCTTTCTGATACCGATAAGCAGGCCTTAGTTGATTTCATGAATACTTTGACTGATGAGGAATTTATAAGCGATGTGAAATATGCAGATCCTTTTATGCAATAAATGTCTATTAGTGTATCTAAAAGTACATTTAGTTTTGAAATTTTATTCTCCTTTGGTTTTTAAATGTGGTTTGACATGAGTTCCATAAAATTCCTTCATACTAACTCTGGCCCTAGGTTACCAGATAAGAAATCAGCGTCGTATTTTCTGTTTGGTGGTAGACTTGACCTGTAATATCATCAAAAGCGTAAATTGGCTCACGATCTTTACCAAGGTTTATTTCTCTCTCAATTTGACCAGTTATCGTACTCACTTTTAATAAGACTACACCTTCTTCTTTTTTGGACATGATGAACATAAAATCTCTTCCTTAAGTAGTAGGTTTATGTCTCATACTGGGTCTTCGTTCAGGTTTTTACACTAAAATTTTTGATACTGAAAATGCAGATTCAGTCGATTGGACAAATCATGAGGCTAAATTTTATAGAGCAAAACGCGATTTCGATTGGTTTTATTTACTTATGCCAACCATAATTATTACATTAATAATTGGGATTTTCGGCATGTTGAATCTTCGAAAAATATAAACTAAGGGTTAGAAATATAATCTAACCCTTAGTTTATATTTTTATATTATAGTTTCGTTTTCACACACTTTGCACTCTACTTCTATCGTCAATTCAACGCTATTTTACGGAGTTGAAGAATAACATCTTGACTTAATAGTACAATCTAAAATCAAGTAATTTACAGACATTGTAATGTCTTTGATGCAACTCTTCTACCACATCTAACATATTGTCATCTTCTTTAAATAAGTTAAAGAATGCTTTATCAAGATTTGAGCTAGTTATACCATTAAATTCATTGCCGTAACCAGAAACGCCTTTTGCGCCAGTAACATCTAAAAAATATTGTGCTTCTTCTTCGTCTAAATCTAGAACTTTGGCATTTGAAAAATGTAAAATCTTTCCTTTTAATCTTCCTTCAAAAATTTCTGCAATTTCTTGTAGACTATAGTAATAGTCATTTAAACAAATACTATTTGCTTCACCAGTTATAACCAAGTAGATTATTTCATAATCTTTAAAGTTATGATCATCTAAGACCAATGTATTTAAGCTTGCTTCTAGCCCTTCAATAGTGTCGCATGTTTTATATATACTTGCTATGCCATATTTCATGGCTAATTGTTCCAAGTTTTCTTGAGTGTCGGTAATCTGGTCAGTTTCTATATCGTCAACCGCTTCTAAACAGTAAATGAAATGATCTGCATCTATAAATTGTTCTTGGGGTAATTGTTGTCTTTTCTCTAACAAGTTTCAGAATTTATGCAAAGTAGATAAAGCACAAAATTAATGTAACTCTTTTATTCTTTTCAGCGATTTCTTATAAAATTCCATTTCAAATACATCACCCTCCCTCCTGTCGTATTTCAGTTATCGCATGTTTTGCCAATAATTTTATAGTGCATCCCAAATTTGTACTACTTGTTTCAATATGTTATCTGAATCATACGAACTTATATTGGTTAAAAGTATCTTGCCAATACCTGTTTCTTTATCAAAACTCATCAAACATATAACGCCATAATTTCCACCATTATGGCCAATCTTTTTCCCTTTTAATGCCCAAAAAACACCATTTCCTTCTGATAAGTTCATCATTTTTTGAAATGATTCAGGTTTAAGGATTTTGCTTTCACCCATAAAACCTTTAATCATATGTATCAAATAATTTGATAATTCTTCACATGAAAGCATCATACCACCGGTTGGATATAACATAGGGCGATAAGCTGGTATTTCTAACATATTCTGAAAATAACTTGTTGGAAGCTGTTCTGACCTATGTTTCCAGACACCTGCTGGGAAACCAAATTCTGTTGCTACTAATTTTTCTATATACAGGTCATACGGCATACTTGTCTTTAATTCTATGATATATGCGGCTAAAGCTGCACCAATATTACTATATACATAGGTGTCACCTGGTACGGTCTTGGCGAATCTTTTTTTAGCGTAATGTTCACCATTTTTGGTTAATGCTGCTTTTAAAAATTCACCTAGGCTTGTTTTAGTATTAGCTGACCAACTACTAAAAGTGTTGTATGTATCCTTACCAATCTCTTTTTTTGAAAGTATTAGTGGACTATCTAGGTACCATGATTTCTTTTCGATGCCATTATCTAAAATTGAGGATCTGTGAGTTGCCAAATGCCTGATTGTAATTTCAGTAGTATGGTGTGGATTATGGACTTTAAATGGCAACAGGTCATTAATAGGCGTGTCTAATGTTAATTTTCCCTCTTCTACTAGTGACATTATACCAATGCCAATAAAGGTCTTTGATATGGATGCAATATTAAATCTCTGTTGGGTTGAAAATTCTAAGTGTTCATCCAAATTCTCATAGCCATAGCTTTTTTCAAACACCACAGCATCTGAGTTAACAATAGCTACAGAAAAACCAGGTATTTCTGAAGATTTATATAGCTTTTCAATTTCTAAATCTAGCGCCTTGTTTGTCTCCTGGCCAATGAGAATTGTTAAACCAAATAATAGTAAGATTGATGTAATTAAGAGTTTCTGCATATACTTTTCATTTATGCATTGCATAATGCATCTGAATACAAAAAAAGAGAATAATTAACAGAAGTAATTGGAGAATTGAGACATGCTACTCTTTTTTGAATGTCCAATAGGTACCATTGTTACTAATATTACTTATTGAAGAGAAGAATTTACTTGGATTTAAACCAGTAATAGACTTGAAATGATTTATAAAATCTGATTGGTCGTAATATTCATTATCATACGCAACATGACTTAACTCTGGCTTATTAATGGCTTCTTCATAACATAATAGTGCCTTCCTGAATTTTACCACCGATTTAAATTCTTCCACAGAAAAACATAAATGCTTTTTAAACAATCGTAATAATGTTTTTCTGCTTATAAATAAGCTATCTGCAAGTTCTTGGATTTTGGGCATTTTAGGAGCGTTAAAAATTAAATCAATAGCTTTTGTAACACGCTCGTCTTCAAATTCTTTAAAATAATTTTTAAAAAAGACGTCTAACAAATCTCCTTTACCGACCAAACTAGATTCATTAAACACCAAATTTGAAGTGTTTAAAAAATCATCACCAAAATAATCGAAGTTTGAAGCTCTATTATTTTTCACTAATTTATTTAACGGATGATTAATAAAATGGTTGATGCCAAGTGGGTGAAAAACAATTCCAATTTTATTAAATGCACCTCGTAAGCGTACCTCTTTACTTGTTTTATTATTTATAGTTAGAATGACTTCTTTTGCATCTGATTGTATTGGTAAATAGGTTTTTCCATTTTCACTCCATTGTATTTTAACTTTACTATATACATTTAGAGCTGCTAAATAATGTGGATGATATACTATGTCCTTACTGAAATACTCATCTTTTGATTCGTGGAAATAGTAATATGCAATGCATTTTAATAAGTCTTTATCCTTCGGTACAATAGTTTTAAACGTATCCATTACTTCATCGATATATCTCAATATTACAACATATTAAATATTTCCATATAAAAAATAGTATTGGCTGTTAAAGGAGTTATCGAAACAAACACTTTTACCCTTATTTCGCTTAGATTATTAATACTATAACTATATTTATAGTAATGTAACTATATTTATAGTCGTAACTTGAAAATTAATTATATATTTGGCGTATGAATGAATTAACAAAAGCAGAAGAACAAGTAATGCAATATGCTTGGAAACTTGAAAAAGCATTCCTTAAAGATATTGTAGAACAGTTTCCTGAACCGAAACCAGCATATACTACAATATCAACGGTGGTAAGGGTTTTGGTGAGAAAAGAGTTTTTGAAATTTGAAACTTATGGTAAGATTCGACAGTATTCTCCATCGGTTTCAAAAGACACTTATTTTAAGAGACATATGAAAGAAGTTATTGGTAATTTTTTTAATGGCTCTCCAAGTAAGTTTGCTTTGTTTTTCGCAAACAATGAGGATTTAAACCTTACTGAATTGGAAAAAATGAAAAGTATGCTTGAAAGTAAAATCTCAACGTTAAAAGCTAAAAATGAGTAATGTAATCCTCCTTTATCTTATACAAGCAGCTGCAGTTTTTTCTGTGCTTTATCTTTTATATAGGCTATTTTTAGACAAACTGACTTTTCATAGTATTAACAGACTTGTGTTACTATTGCTTCTGCCTATTTCGGTAATTATTCCATTTTCAGATAATTTATTTCCTTACGTAGCTTCAAAAATTATAGTAGTTCCTTTATTTGAACAGGTAACATTTGAAACCATTAATCAGCAATTGCAAGGAACAGAAATTGCTTTAGCGGCTAATACTTTTAATTACACCGCAATTATATTAACAATCTATTGGTTAATTTTTTCGATATACTTTATTAGAATTTTGTTGAATGCTATACAACTACTAGCGTTGCGACATAAATCAGTTATCATACAAAAAAATGGTTATCAAATCGTTGCTGCTAATGTGCCTCAGATTTTCTCATACTTCAAATGGATTTTTATACCTAAGTACAAACTTGACGACTATGATTCTAATATTTTAGAACACGAAAAGATACATATTCAATTAAAGCACTCTTGGGATGTGATGCTTTCAGAAATATATATTGCCTTCTTTTGGTTTAATCCATTAATCTATTTTTACAGAAAATCTTTAAAATCTGTACATGAATTTCAAGCAGATAAAGGAGTGCTACAAAACGGAGTAAAGACTTCTCAATATATGCAGTTATTAATGCAAAGTCTTGAGATTCAAAAACCGAATAATTTATATAATTATTTTAATCAACCTATTTTAAAAAAACGAATAATCATGATGACTAAAACTAAATCAAATCATTTTTCAAAATTATCATACTTACTACTATTACCAGTTTGCGTGCTTCTAATTTCAGCATTTTCAAAACCAATACCACAAGTGAATACATTTATAAATACTTTGGAAGTTTCAGAGTTTATAATAAATCCTCCTTCCCTCTTTCCTGTGCAATATGCTACAAAAGAAAACATTACTGCATATTTTGGAGAAGAAGGAAAACATCCTAAAGCAAATAAAGGAATTATTCATACAGGAATTGACATTAGAGCAAATAAGGGAACTCCCGTGCTTGCAACTGCTGATGGCCTTATTTCTAAAGCTGCTATGAAAGGTGAATGGGGTAATTTAATTGTTATCACTCATACAGATGGTTATGAAACTTGGTACGCACACTTAAGTGGGTTCAAAGCAATTGAAAAACAAGAGGTAAAAAAAGGAGATGTTATTGGTTATGTGGGTAATACTGGTCGTTCTACCGGACCACATTTGCATTATGAAGTGAAACATAACGGAGTACACGTAAACCCTTTAGATTATCTAGAATAGTACATTTCTTCTAGATAACATTTCAATCTAATTAGTTTTGAAAAACATTAATTTAATGACAATAAATTTAGCTCATAATGCTTTTACCCATTATTAAATGACCAATTATAATTTACGATCAAGTCATTTATTTTTGAGACAGTCGCATTAGAAACATTAGAAGTTCCTGGATTATTTAAATAGTTAATGTAGCCGTCCATAATAGAAGCTGGTACTATTTGGTCATACATTAGATTAATTATTTGATCTATCTCAGTTTCATTAAATTGATTGTCACCTATATTTAAATGACTCATTTTGGTATTTAATGAAATATCGAGACTGCTGAAATTATTGTTTTTAATATATAGTCGTTCTAGGTCAAGATTGGAAGAGACGTCTATTGTAGCCAAATTATTCTCTTCTATATACAAATCTTTCAACTTTACATTAGCTGACAAATCAATGGTAGTCAATTGATTCTTGTATAAATCAATTCTAACCAGATTTGTGTTTTTTGATACGTCTATGTTTTGAAGATTATTTGCACCTAGGTTGATTTCCGTTAAGGCCAGATTTGACGAAATATCGATATCAGTAATTGCATTGTCTGAAACATTGAATGATTGCAAATTAATGTTATTCGAAAAATCGATATTACTTAGGTTGTTATATCGAGCAAAAACTTGTGTTAATTTAGAATTATTAGTCAGGTCTAAGGCTGAAATTTGATTACCATTAACCCAAAGGAATTCTACATTAGGATTTTGTGAGATGTCAATCTCAGTTAACTCATTGTACCGTACTAAAACGGACTGTAAATTCGGATTGTTGGTTAAATCTATACTCGTAATTTGATTGTACCCAAGCCCTATAGATTCTAGCGCACTATTATTCGAAATGTCTATACCTGTAAGTTTACCGTTGTATAATTGAATTTTTTTAAGTAATGTTAATTTTTCGAGATCTACCGAAGTTAGATTGCTTTCGTAGTTGCCTTCTTGACCAGTTTCAAAATTGATGAATTCAATCGCTTCAATAGCTCCGCTTATATTTATGGTGTACATTTGATTTTCTGTATAGCTGTGCGATATGGTATTTTCAATACCTGAATTAGATATTGTTGATACATATTCATCTATGGTGCCATCACCCCAGTCTACCAAATATGTAGCTCCTGTAATCGATTTTAAGTCCAGAATTTTTGTTGTAGTATTTTCTGTTTCATCTACTGTTAAACTAAAGAAATCTGTATTCACAGGGAAGGTTAAGCTTAAGCCTGTATACCCAAAATCAACTGAAGTATAACCTGCAGCATTGATGTTTTCAGTAGCTGTTTCTTTTGTTTCATCTGTTGTTACTACAAAATCAAAGGGTAATGGTTTCGTCGCGAATTGGGCTAAAGCTGAATTCTCTTTCGGAGCTATTGAAATAACAACATCATTCACATCGGTCACAATGAATTCCACTACGGTATACGTGCCTGATTCTAAGATAATTTCACCAGTTATATAACTATCACCGTCTTTTATTAAAGCAATCTTTTCTCTTGTGAAAATAGAACTTCCGTTAGTATCATTTATACTTAAAAGAACAAATGCAGGTTCCAGATTTTTTTGTTTTCCGGCGGATGAATTCTTTGCTGCTAACTCTTTTAAATCAATTCGAAATATCTGTTTTCCTGTAATTACTACAGTTTCCTTATCTATGGGAGTTGTTGGTTCATCGTTGTCTGAAGAACAAGAAATAACAAAAACGGATAATAAAAGGATGTACAGTAACTTTTTCATAGAATGGAAAGAATTTGCATTATGCTTACAAGTTTCAACGTAAAACTAATAATCTAAGTATAGTATTGCAATATAATTCTTACAATTACCATGCATACGTTAGACCCCGCTCCTATTGTCAAGCGATTACTCTTAATCAAAAAGCAAACAGATATAGATTCGTAATTGGCGTACTAACCCTTTATTAAAAAGACCATAACGGCCTCCTTATAACTAGACCCTATTGGTATTTCCGTTTCATTAATCTCTACATCTACCTTAGTAAATGCGGTCACTTTTTTTGTATTAACGATAAAGGACCGATGAATGCGTAAAAATTCGGCAGGTAACTTTGCTGCAAAACTGCTTATAGGCTCTTTGGTCACCACACTCTTATTCGAAGAATGAATTTTCACATAATCTTTCATACTTTCTACATATGAAATATCATCAAATTCTAGTTTTATAAACTTTTTATTAGCGTTTACGTAGATATGATCGTCAAGAGGCACTTCTTTTGATACATCGTTAATTGCAATAATTGGCAGTTGTACCATAGTTTTAAACTTATTGATGGCCTTGATAAAACGACTAAATGATATAGGCTTTAAAAGATAATCAACTACATCAAGTTCATAACTTTCAATAGCATAGTTACGATAAGCTGTGGTAAAAATTACTTTAGGTATTATGGATATGTTTTTTATAAAGTCAATGCCCGAAAGCACAGGCATTTCAATATCTAAAAAAATCAGATCAATCTTTTCTCTTTTTATGGTTTCTAAGGCAGCAACCGGATTAGCGAAACTAGCAACTAGTTCCATTTCGGATAGTTGAGCAAGATGTGTTTTTATCACCGCTATGGCCAAAGGCTCATCATCAATTATAAGGCATCTAATCATTACTTTCTGTATTTAAATTGACCGATAAACGCACGTTGTAGTTTTCTTCTGTTTCCTCAATTTCCAAATTGTGATTATTAGGATATTCTAATGCCAATTGGCGCTTTAAATTTGATAAGCCAATGCCTTTCCCTTTCTGGATTTTAGTAACTAAAGGTATCGTTTTAGTATTGTAAATTTCAAAACTTAAATGGTTTGCAGCTGCCTTCAAATCTATTTCGATTTTTGCTTTTTCAATACTGCCACTTACCCCATGTTTAAAAGCATTTTCAACCAAAGGCAAGAGCAATAAGGGTGGAATCTGGATGTTGTTATCGGGTACCTCATATTTAAAATCAACAGCTATTTTGTCTCCATAGCGAAGGGTT
This sequence comes from uncultured Flavobacteriaceae bacterium, assembly GCA_938009735.1. Taxonomy (GTDB): domain Bacteria; phylum Bacteroidota; class Bacteroidia; order Flavobacteriales; family Flavobacteriaceae; genus Maribacter_C. The sequence continues at coordinate 12,450 of CALLIG010000309.1, read as the reverse complement.
TCCAGTTCTATGAATCCTTGTATTAATTGAATTTCTTTAGAAATAGGTATGGAAGATTGATTGCTTTGGTATAAGATAAAATCTAATAATTCCGATAGTTTGAGCACCACTACAGGTGCCAAATCTGACTTTGAAAGTGTTAAAGCATAGAGATTATTTAAGGTGTTGAATAAAAAATGAGGCTGTATTTGTCCTTTTAAAAACTTGAGTTCATTGGTTACTTTTTCTTTTTGAATAAGTTCTACCCGTTGCTTTTCTTCAAAGCGAGCTTTTACAGCTTTAATCAACATCATAAGAAATGCGTATACATAGGTAGAGGTAAAATAGACCGAAAACAAATAGGCAGTATCTGATAAGATTTCTGATATTGATTCTTGCACAAAATCAGTTCGTACATAGGGCTCAGCGATATGTACTACACTTAATCTACCTAAGGCAGAAAAAACATAAATAGAAACAAGTAATGATATACCGAAAAGAAGGTATCTCTTTTTATATAATAATTTAGGTAATTGATAATAGTTAAATACATAAGCTGCGAGTATTTGGGAAGGTAAAAAAGCAGCATAAGTAATTAAATGCGGCTTTATGGTTCCTGAGTTTAAAGCAGCAACAACGGTGAATAGGACGAAGAGCCCTGCCCAAAACAAGAGATGCGTAAGCCATCTTTTTTGAAGCACCCTATCTAATATTGTTTTATTCTTCATACCCTGTAAAAATAGGTATTTAAGCGTATTGACTTTTCGGAAGTCTATCAAAACATGGCTTTGCCCCCTATATGAAGGTTTTCACATGACGAATGCATTAGTGGGTCGAAATCATTCTTATGAATGTTGATTTAACGCCTTGGTCGATTTAATACTAATGGAACTGAAACTGCTTCTACATTTGTCTTATAATCATAAAAACGAATAATCATGAAAACTTTAATTTTAATCCTCATTTACTGTATTATTAGTGTTTGGAGCCTTCAAGCCCAAAATTGTGAAGACTTACTATGGAGTGTAAAAAACGAAGATTATAAACAAGTGCAACACTTGCTTAAAACCGTAAATCCAAATTGCGCTTATGATGGTAAGTTGCAACCAAGAACTCCCCTAGGAATGGCCGCCTTGAACGGTAATCTTAAAATTGGAAAACTACTATTCAAACACGAGGCAAAAGCTACGTATCGTTATAAAAGAGACGCTAGTGCCTTAATGATAGCTGCTCAAAAAGGGCATTACAATTTTGTGAAATACCTTTTAGACAAAGGTGCGAAAGTGAACCGTAAAGTAGATGGCGATGGTACGCCATTAATGTCAGCCGTTAGTGGAGGAAATACAAAAATTGTTGCCTTACTATTGAAATCAGGTGCAGATCCCAATGCAGATGTTACGGGCGACGGAAATGCTATTATGATGGCCGGAAAACATGATAATCTTGAGATTTTAAAATTGCTATTGAAACATTCAGGTGATATTGATAAAGAGACTGTTGGTGATGGTACAGCTCTCATACAAGCGGCTGCGCGTGGTAATTTAACGATGGTAAAAGCATTGGTTTCTCTTGGTGCTAAGGTTGAAAAGTCGAGTGATCGTGATGGGAATCCATTAATTATGGCTGCTAAATATGGTCATTTAGATGTGGTTCAGTTTCTTGTTGATTCTGGGGCTGATATAAATGTACATGTACCTGGTGATGAAACGCCACTTATTGGTGCCGCTTGGAATGGGCATTTAGATGTGGTTACATACCTCGTAAAAAATGGTGCAGACGTTAATAAAACCGTTCGAGATAGTTATTCGATTCTTTCTGAAAGTAGAAACGCACTTAAAATGGCGAAACATGCGAGTCATGAAAGAGTAGTAGAATATTTGATTGGTAAAGGAGCTAAAAATTAATCAAAATTTAAATGAATAATCATGCATAATAAAATGATACTCCCATTAGTTCTTTTGTTTTTTCATTGCTTTTGGAATGGCTCGGCACAATAAGAAATAAACGATGCGACACGGACGGAACTGGAAACACTCGCCAACGCCTTTTTACAGCAAACAAAGGTTCCTGGACTTTCTATTGCCGTACGTAAAGATGGAAAAACTAGCTATGCCGAAGGATTTGGGTACGCTAATGTTGATGATAAAATAAAGATGGACGCTAGTATTCATTTAAGAACAGCATCGGTTGCCAAGGTAATTACAGCGACTGCTTTGGGCATACTATCCACAGAAGGTAAGCTTGATTTTGATGCACCCATAAAAAAGTATGTTCCCTATATTCCGAAAATCTATGCCGATTTAACCACACGCCAATTAGCAGGTCATACCTCTGGAATGAAGCATAGACCAAAAGGCGAAAGATTTAAAAAAAAGCAATATGACAATATGCAGGAAACCGTATTGCTAATGAAAGCTCCACTATTATTTGAAGCCAACACGGATTATAAATATTCTACGCACGCTTTTAATTTATTAGGTGCTGTGATAGAAGGCGCTTCAGGCACAAGGTATATTGATTATATGCACGAAGTTGTTTTTAAACCTTTGGGAATGACAAATACTTTTGAGGAGGATATAAAATCCTTAACAAAAAAAGACGCACAATTGTATATGATTAAAAAAGGTAAAGTCCGTAAAGACAAGCTCACAAATGCCAGTTATAAGGTACCAGGAGCAGGTTTTAGAAGCACACCTGCCGATTTGGTCAAAATGATGGATGCGTATTCGAATGGTATGATCGCAAAAAGTGTAACTGAAGAAATGTTTAAGAGTAATCTACTAGAAAATGGCACAAAAACCAACGTAGGTATTGCATGGCGCTCCTCAATAGATCCTTTTGATAATCTCGTAATAGAGCATGCAGGTAGTTGGTTTGGCACTAGAACGGTACTTGTATATTACCCAAAAGAAAATATGAGCATTAGTTTAATGATCAACGCAAGTTGTAATGTTTTAATAGAAGAAACCGCCCATCTTTTTGCAGAGGTTATTCGAAAAAACATAAAGGAACCATCAAGTATTGGCATGGTCAATGAAAACTTAACCTTGACATTAAACGCTGCGAAAAAGAAAGAAACCTATGAAGGAGTTTTTACTTTTAATTCTAAAACAGGGGCCTTAAAAACGAATAGTACAGGTTTTTTAAAGGATAATCCTATCCTGTATATTGGAAGCGTAAATAACTATGCAATTGCTACCTCTTTTGGTCTTCTATATATGCATCTAAAATATGATAAGGTATTGAAAGGGGATATTTATTCTTATTACAATAGACTGGATAAGAATCCTAAAAATGAAATCCCCTTAGCGACCTTAAATTCTAATAAATAGTTTCTTTTTGTACATCCAGTAACAAATGTACCATAGCATAAAAAGCACAATACAGCTTAAAATAATATGTGCGCCTAATTCGCCTGTCCAACCAAACAGCGCATTTGAAAACGGTAGAAATATTTTCTTAATAAGATCCGCTCCTCCAACATGCGCAAACAGATAAATAAATAGCGGATTCATACCAACTATAGCAAAAAACAAGACGCCCTTTTGATATTTCTTAATATCTATTACCCAATAACATAAAGCGAGAACTAGTACCGACCATCCCCCGCTAGCAAAAACAAACGTGGTAGTTGATATCTTTTTTATGATTGGAGTAAACGGACTCAGACCATACCCTATAAGTAATCCAATAACCCCTGCCCCAATTAAAAGCTGCAGTTTTTTCTTGGCAGTATAATCACCTATCAGTAATTGACCTGCTAGCACGCCCCAAATGGTATGCGCTGCAGTTGGAATTGCATTAAACATGGCCCATCCGCCACCGTTTTCTTCTCCAGAAATAAGAATATTAAACCAAGATGAAAAGTTTTCTCCGTTGACAAAGGCATTCGTAAACCCTTCAACTGGAAAAAATCGATATAAGCCTTCGGTAATTAAAAGTAATAGAATAGAAAAACCAATTTGAATTACAACAGGTTTACGGATTATGAAGAAAGCCAAAATATAGGCAACCCCTAACTGTGCCAATACGTTTTGAAATCTGAAAACAATTTCACCCGGATCAATACAATATAAACCCCAACCCAAGAGTAACATTAAAAATGCCCTTTTAAAAGCATGTTTTGTTAATGACTGATATGAATCGCCTTTGGCCATTCTTCTTGAAAATGATAAAGGCATGGCCACCCCAACAATAAACATAAAAAAGGGTTGGATTAAATCCCAGAAACGCATTCCTTCCCAACTAACATGATGAAATTGAGTTCCAATAGCATGAATAATAGTTCCTTCTAATTCTGGCGACACGAAATAAGTGAATAGATGAGAAAACTCAGCAATAAGTAAAAACATAGTTAACCCCCTATAAAAATCGAGGGATAATAGTCGACCGTTAGATTTTTCTTGTACTTCAGACATGATTGGTTGTTTGATTTGGTTTATAATTTAAGTAAACAGGCTTAGCAGTCTATACTTTATTCAAATAAAGACTTTATACCATTTTTCATTTCGTAAATAGCTTTCACTTCTTTGTCATCAAGAGGTTTGTCAAAAACGCAAAGCTCATCCATTAAGCCAACATAACTAATACCTAGCATGATCTTTGCTTTTTCTTCTTCCCATGTAAATGGATCATTAACGCCTTCTACAACTCCTTGAAACTGGCCATCTAGATATAATTTACAAGCCGACGTATTCGTATTTATTTCGGAATAGGTAATGACAATGTGCGTCCATTTTCCGCTTTTAAAAGGAGGTTGTGCTACCGTAACAAGTCGTTTTTCGGTCTCAACTTCATCGTTTTTATTTTCTGGATTCCATACCTCTAAATCCCCCATAACTCCTAGCCTAAATTTTCTAGGTTTATCATCTTTTGTAAAATCTACCCATAAAGCAGCGTCATTGTATTTATGGTCTGTAAGATTTATTGGGTCGCAATAGCCTGGTTCTAAGTCTTTATCAGGATCTAGTTGCAACCAAAACGAAAAGGAGCCACTCCAAGATGTTGCGTTAAAACCCAAATTTTTAGAACCGTTATAATAAATGGCAGATGTGTTTTTCTTTTTAAAATGTAGCGCATCGCCTGTAAGGCCTTTGTTTTTAGCTAAAACAACATTAGGATTGTGTAAACCGGGTTTGGCACTACCTGTTTTATCATAGTTTTCAGCCGTATAGATTAATGAATCTCCAACAGCTATATCAGCTGTAGTTTTACCGTCAAAAGAACTGTAAAAAAGGATATTATCTTTTAATTGATTGTCTTGCGAGAAGGCTATACTTGTACTAAGAAAAAAGAATATTCCCGATATATACAAAAGCACATTTATTTTCATATTTTTTTAATTTTTGACTAAAGATTAATCCAACAAATAAATTTAAAGACCAAGGATCTGTTTTTAATAACAAAACCAGTTGGTAAATAGTTTTTGCTATTAACTAGTAAGAAATCTCAAGTCGATTCATCATCAAAAAGTCGGTAAAACTAAAATTACATAAAATAATTAAATCTATGCTACTCTATGCTATTTTTTAACTAAATAACTAGTTTAAATTTAAAGGAGATTGATATTTTAAGAAGGTTCTTGATAAGAGAATTTGAAGCATTCTTGCATAGTATATTCTCCTCCTGCAGTCGGCTCGTAGAATTAGTATTCCTTTAAAATATAATATATCGGCATAGGATCAGTATTTGAGTGCTTAATTCGCTCAATTAAGACCATAAAAAAACCCCTTATTTTATAAAATAAGGGGTTTTTTAAGACGTACTACGTAACGAATCTATTCAACAGGCTTGTTACCTATTTCTTCCATTTCTTCACGTTGTTTTTTAATCTTTTCTTTTCCTTTTTTGATTACGCCTTCTAACTCGTTCAATTTCTCTTCCGCTTTAGATATTTTATTTTCTTTCTCCTTTATAACTTCTTCATCAGCACCTTTTTCTTCACGTTGCTTCGTCAATTTTTCTTTAGCCTCTTTTACTTTTTTACGACCTCGATTTAAGGTTTCTTCGTTTTCAAGAAGGGCCGTTTCGGACGCATCTATTTTTTCTTTGGCCATTGAAGCTCTATGTTTACCGAACTCCGTGCCACTCATATCGCCTTTATCGCGACCATATGCGTTGCCCTTATTCGATTTCTCTTTTTTTGCCTTTTTTTGAGGTTTCTCAGCTTTCTCCTCTTTTGAATCATCATCATGATTTTCATCGTCTTCGATATCATCTTGATCATCCTTACTTTTTACTTTTTCTTTCTTGTCTTTGGCCTTCTCCTTCATTTTGTCTTTGCCTTTCTCCTTCAATTCATCAGCTTTACCTTTTTGTTTATCCGCAGCCTCTTCAACCTCTTCGGCGACATCTTCTTTAACTTTCTTAACTTTTTCTTTTTTCTCTTTCCCTTTTCCTTTGTCCTGAGATTTTCCTTGAGAATATCCAGAAGTTGTTGTTAAAGCGAATGCGAAAAGCATCAAACCTATTATTCTTGCTATATTTTTCATAATTCCTTGACTTTAAATTTACAGGTTATCTAATTCGCTAAGCGCAGATTCTACTTCTTCTGCTTTTTGATCTAGCTCTTCAGTTGTTTGGTCAACATCTTGCTCGACGGCCTCTATTTTATCAAGGGTAGCATCTAATTCTTGTTGTTCTTTTTTAGTATCCTTGCAGGAAATAACTCCTACAAAAAGAATAGACAACACCAACATACTTAATTTTTTCATGATTAACATTTAAATGATTAGTATTGATTTAACGAATAAACGAAGTCTAAATTGTATGATTTACAGTCATTTATAGGAAATAATTAATGAAAGTATTGTGTATTCTGAAGTTGAAAATTTATTTCAAGTAACTCTTAAGGTTACAGCAATAAAAAAGCGGGATATATATCCCGCTTTTTTCTTAAAATTATAATCTTTACCCTTATTCCATTAGTAGTTCAAAGTCTTTTGTTGTCTTATTACCAGCATTTATTTGTACCTCTTCTGAAGTTTGCATGATGTACCCTTCTTTTTTAACTTCAATAGCATAAGAACCAGCATCTAAGCCCATAATCATATACCCTCCATCAACATCTGAGAAGGTTGTTGTGTTTAGGGTATCTGCAATAAAAACTGCTACTTGAGCTCCTTCAACGCCTTCTGATGTTTCCTCTGTTATTTCAGTAATCATGCCCTTTAAAGTACCTGCAGTTGACATATTACTTGCTTTAATTACGGGTTTAAAGTTAAATCCTGTAATATCTTGACCCCCTCCTTTTGCTACAAATGATTTGCTAACATCAAAGTCTAGTAAAAGATCAGATGAAAGTCCACCGTTTACGGCCAAGCCAGGTTTAATAAAAACTTTGATTCCTGATTGCGATCCGCTAGGTACATCTAAATCATAAGTTATTCCGTTGGTAAGCACAATATTTATTCCTTTTACGTAAACGCGTATTAGATCATAAGTTCCAACGGGCACATCAGTATCTACTAAAGTTTTGGTAACGCCATTGGTAAGCTCTAAAAGGTTTACCTGAACTTCGTTTTCCATAAGTACAACAAAGGGCTTACCCTGATCTGTTTCTACCATCGTATCTGTACTATCAATTGCTTGGGTGTCTAATTGCATATCGCCTTTATACCGGGCATCAACTTTGAAAATAGTTACATTGGCTTCTGCAACCAAGTCATGTGGAAAGGGCGCATCTGTCAATTGAATTGATAATTTCCCAAAATCACTAGTACCATCATTGTTATCAGAACAACTAATAAATAGGACACTAAAAGCAAAAAGAATAACTGAAAATAAATTGAATTTCATAGGGCTAAGTTTTATAATTACTATAATAGGTTTAACCTCTTAAATTGGAGGTATAGCGCTTAGAAACAACAGAGAACCTACGAACCCTACTTATAATTTCCAGTATTCGATGAACGGCATAATTAACTTTTAGTATATGATATGATACAAAAAAGAGCTTAAAATTAGGTGTTAACCTAATTAAGCTCTTTTATACCTCAAATATGATGTATTATGTTACTGTAGAACTCATTACTCATGCGATGGATCTCCCTCTCAACGTGAGCTGACTTAATAAGTATTCCATTGCATTTTTAAAAAGTGTCTGTTACTTTTCCAAAATAGCTGTAATTACTCTTTTTACACTTTCTTCCAACCTTGCGCGCGGACACGCAAGATTCAATCGTATATACCCATCTGCATTTGCAACAAACATATCACCACCTTCCAATAGAACGCCTGCATTACGTGCAAAGAATAATGTTAGATTCTCATCGTCAGTAAAATAGGCACTAACATTTACCCAAGCCAAGTATGTGGAATCTGGTATTGTAAATTTTACGAGAGTCTCACGAAATATCTTACAATACGGTATTTCGTCTATGTTTAAAGCTATTTGAGCTTATAATTACATTTTATTTAAGTGTAGCGGACTGAACATTAGTATTTTCGTCTAAGTTTATCAGTAACTATTTAATAAATATTATTTTATTTAATATTTATATTAAAAGGACACATGAATGACTACATTAAAATTCAGACAATTAACGCTTCTATTTTGTGTATTTATAATGATGAGTTGTTCGGGTGACAATTCAATAAATACGGTTATGGAAACACTTGATTCGGAAGAAGATACTATAGACCAAACCCCAGATACCCCAGATTCAAACGATGAAACTGAAGACGAGGCTCCAGAAACCCCAGATATTCCTAGTTCGCAAGATCCTAATTTTCATATTTATCTTTCTTTCGGACAATCAAATATGGACGGAACCGGTTACCTTGAAGATCAAGATTATATTGTAGATGAACGTTTTAAAACATTTCAAGCTGTCGATTGTCCTGTTTTAAACCGAGTAAAAGAAACTTGGTATACTGCAGAAGCGCCTCTTTCAAGATGTTTAGTACGACTTTCTGTGGTAGATTACTTTGGTAGAACAATGGTTGAAAAGGTTGATGATAATGTTACAATAGGTATAATAAATGTTGCCGTTGGGGGTAGTAATATTTTGTTATATGATAAAGATCAATATCAAAATTATAATTCTAAAGAAGGTCAAGATTGGTTCAACGATATTATGGCTGCGTATAATTCAAACCCGTATCAATATTTGATGGATTTAGCCGATTTGGCACAACAAGAAGGGGTCATCAAAGGAATTTTATTACATCAAGGTGAAACTAATTCAGGTGATACCGAATGGCCTTCTTATGTAAATAAAGTTTATACTGATATGCTAGTCGATCTTTCATTGAGCGCTGACAAGGTTCCTTTATTAGCTGGTGAAATGTTGCGCGCTTCTGGTAATTGCTGCTCTGATGAGATGAATCCCATTATTAATACCCTACCTGATGTGATACCTACTGCACATGTTATTTCTTCAGAAGGCTGTACTGGTCAAGATTCTGCTCATTTTGATACTGAAGGCTATCGCGAGATGGGAAGACGATATGCAGAAAAGATGTTCTCTTTAATTGAATAATTAAAAACGAAAGAGAAGGAAGTCACTTTTTCTAGTGCTAAAACTTTAAATTGTTGACTATTTATTGAGGGATATTAATTATAAATAACTTACCGTCAAATATTTACGGCATTCTTATGTCTATTTCTCCCCGTTTAAAATCTCTTTTACAGCTGCTCTATATTTAAATGGATTAGATGCCTTTTTAATCTTTTTGTACGTTTTCTGCGGATTCGAAAAAGAGCGTGAAAAATACTCCCAAAAACCTAGCATCTTCATTTTTATAGGCGTTGGGCCAGATAAAGCAGCATCGTATAGTTCATATATTTCGTTATGAAATGCTTCAAACAACTCCCATCGATCTTTAGGATATTCGGTAGTATTGTTTTTTATCATACTTGGTAAAAACGGATCTGCAATTAAACCACGACCCATCATAAAATGATCAATACTTGGGAAACGTTCTTGCATTGCTTTAAACTGAGCTACCGTAGTAATATCGCCATTATAGTAGAGTTTGTGTTTGGCAACATCTATACACTTTTGAAACGCATCTAAATCAACCCCGCCTTTGTACAATTGCTTTCCGATACGTGCGTGAATAGCAACATTCTTTAAAGGATATTTATCTAGTACAGGAAAAGCATGTAATATTTCTTCGCTGTTTTCATACCCAAATCGCATCTTCATAGAAACTAGAATATCAGTTTCATTATGAGCACGATGTAAAATGTCATCTATTTTCTGAGGATCACAAATCAATCCTGAACCCATGCCTCTATTGGTTACCATAGGGTACGGACAGCCTAAATTCCAGTTCAATTCTTTATATCCTAATGACTGTACATATTTCACAACAAACAAAAACTCATCAGCATCATTGGTCATAACTTGCGGAATAACTTCTAAAGTAGTGTTGTGCTCTGGTAATAAATCACGTTCATAGGAAGACTTTATTTTCAACTTCCCATTCAAACGAATATATGGCGCATAAAAGGTATCGATACCTCCAAAATATTTGTTTTGAGCATTCCGAAAACGAAAATCTGTAAAGCCTTGTAATGGGGAAGATAAAAGTGTAAAACTCATAGTTTATGCTTAGGGCAAATATAAGTGTATTGTGATTTCCTTTTGTAGGTATTATATCTTCAAATTAAATTTGGAACGCACACGGCCTATTAAATCTACATTTTGGAAGAAAAGAGATGCTTTATTGAAACTCTTCTAATAATTATACTAGCTATAACTAGTGATGTTCATGACAAAATGAGGTAAATAACAGTCATTATTTTTTAAATATAACGAACCATAATTAACATGTGATGAAAAGTTCTACTTACTGTAAAGTCTAATAAAACACAGGGATGCCGTTCATCGAATATGCATGTAAAGAGATACTTTGCCACATTAACAACCGTTAGCAAGTAAAAAGGCTTGAAGTCTTTGAAAGACTCCTTGATTTTAACTCCCAAATTAAAAACCCTATGCAACGTATGAAAAGAAAAGCATCAAAAAACAGACAATTTTGGAAACCATCATTACTTCTAATTTTCGCAATCTGCCTTACCGGATGCAGTAATGATGATGTGGTCGATGTTTTGGATGACGCAGAGGATGCTATTGAAGACGAAGTAGTAGATAATCCAGATCAACCTTTTGATCCTGATGTCAATGGAGATGGAGAATTGAACATTCTGATCTTAGGAACTAGCAAATCAATAAATAATAGCGCAGAAGCCTTTGCACCAGATAATATTGCTCTAGAATTGAACAAGATTTTATCGGAAGATGCGAATAATAACTCCACAGTTTACGTCGAAGCAGAAGATATTTACCAAAGTAAAGATATTACAACAGCTCTAGGCTCTGGAGGAAGTACTTATGACTATACATACTATAGTCATTCACTTGTACAATATTATTATTGGCCTGAAGGAATGGAAAATCGAATGGACAAGCTTTCAGGAAAAGGAGATAAAAAATGGGATTATGTTGTTATTGCAGCAGATCCTTATTTGGTGTCTACCCTACCAGGATATTATTCGTTAGGTGTAAACAAGATCGCTTCGAAAGTAGCAGAAGGTGGTGCCAAACCATTATTGATGATGATGTGGCCGAAAGAAAATACTTCGTTGTCTTCCATTTCACAATTTGAAGAATTTACATATCGAACTTCAGAAGGAGCTAAAGTTGAACTTGAAACTATACCAGCAGGATTAGCTTGGCAATCGCTTTCTAATGATAAAAGAGATGAAAGTACAGAACATCCATCACCAAATGGAGCATATACAGCAGCGGCTTCAATATTCTCTCAAGTTTATAACAAAAGTGCATCTCAGTCTGATTATGAATATGATGGCGCGATTGCTGAAACCGTACTTTCAACTGTAAAAAGTGCCGCTACAGACAGTCATTTTTCTGGAGTGCGTACTCAGATTTCCCCGTTTTTAGCTTGTGATATTAGTGAGAATCAAATACATTATAATCACACAGGAACCAGTACAGAGAATGGTATTTTAGGCGGATTGAATTGGGTATTCGGAAAATCAGAGAGAACAATAGAAAGAGATGGCCCCTCGCCTATCAGTTTTAACTACGGAAGAGCAAATACTAATTTTGAAGCTAATAAGCGATATAAAGTTGATCCTTCTTCGTTTGATTTTTCTTTCGGATTTCCGATGCAAGATGGTTCTGGTACTGGTGATGTATCTCAATTGTACGGAATTGATAAAAGAAGTTCACAATCAGAAAACGGAACTGATCTAGGCGTTGCATTGTATATGGTTCGCGAATCTGAAATACCTTATGCGAGAGCGGTACCTATTCGTACTTTATTAGTGCAACTTAAGGAAATGGAAATCTTAACATCTTCGTATCGAGATAACTGGCACTTAAATCGCGATTTAGATAAAGCCGCAGCAGGATTTATGTACACTTTACTTACTGGCGATTGTGATTTAGGTGAAGAGCCTGCAGATAAAACATCAGGTGAATGGAAATCTTGGGCAGC
>CALLIG010000308.1 GCA_938009735.1 uncultured Flavobacteriaceae bacterium | reverse complement strand
TTATCGTCATCAATACCATCACCATCAGTATCTCCAGAAGTTGCATATGGATCTGTTCCATTAGTAGCTTCCTCACCATTGGTTACGCCATCGCCATCACAATCGGCAGCAGCCCATATCGCATTGGATGCGTCATAACCTGTATACCCTGCAGCTTGCGCTGGATCACATGGATTTGTTTCATCAGTACCATTGTTGATTTCATTATTGTCATCAATACCATCACCATCAGTATCACCTGATACTTCGTAAGGATCGGTACCATTAGTTACTTCTTCACCATTGGTTACACCATCGCCATCACAGTCAGCAGCAGCCCATATCGCATTGGATGCGTCATAACCTGTATACCCTGCAGCTTGCGCTGGATCACATGGGTTTGTTTCATCGGTACCATTGTTGATTTCATTATCGTCATCAATACCATCACCATCGGTATCTCCTGAAGTTGCATATGGTTCTGTTCCATTAGTTGCTTCCTCACCATTGGTTATACCATCGCCATCACAATCGGCAGCAGCCCATATCGCATTGCTAGCATCATAACCTGTATACCCTGCAGCTTGCGCTGGATCACATGGATTTGTTTCATCGGTACCATTGTTGATTTCATTATCGTCATCGATACCATCACCATCAGTATCTCCAGGATTGTTCAATGGGTCAGTACCGTTGGTTACTTCTTCACCATTGGTTACCCCATCACCATCACAGTCTGCAGCTAACCATGCAGCACTTGGTGTTGCATCTTGGTTTGCCACTATTAAACTACAGGCATTCGTTGGGTCTGTACCATCAATCAATTCTTGTGCGTACGTAACTCCATCGCCATCACAATCGGTGGTCGCTTGTGGCATCCAGTTTGGATCAGCACTTGGCTGACACGGATCTGAAGGAAAAGTGTCTAGTGTATCACAAATATTATCACCATCACTATCGGTACAGGCTGGAGTGGTTATCTCTAATGTTGCTGTTGCGCAAACTGTACCATTACAAACCTTATAGTCAATCGTAACTGTTGAGTTATTTTCCGCTGCTGTAGGTGTATAAGTTATTTCACCCGTTGCTGGGTTAATTGAAATTGTGCCCGTCGCAGTTCCTGTTCCTTCATCGGTTAAGCTAATACCAGCACCTGGAATAAAATCATCATTGAACAACACATTGGCTGTTTTTGGCACGCCTACATCTGCTGTAGTCGCATCATCAACTGCCGTTGCTACCGTTGGATTTGGATCTGTAGTATCAGGGTTACCATCACCATCATCATCTAAATCACAGGCACCTACTAAACCATCGGTGTCTATATCTACATCAGCAGTTATTACTGCTGCAACAGCGCCCGTTGTATATGAGGCCGCGGCAACAGTTCCGTTAGGGTTAATAATCCCTGAACCATCTGTTGCAGTAGCAGAATCGGCTGCGCCGTATTCCCCACCATCAGCATTATCTGCAGTATTTGAAGCGTAGGCTTCATTCGCATCTGAACAACCATCGCCATCACTATCTAGATTCAAATAATCTGGAGTGCCGCTTGTTGTTGCGGTAGGTGTCAAGCCAGCGCCTGCTGAACCTGGTATGCCTGTCGTACCAACTGTACCATCTGCGATACCGTCATTATTGGCATCTATTCCTCCTGCTTCGATAACATCATAAATACCGTCATTATCGCTATCTAGGTCTAGGTAATCTGCGATTCCGTCATTGTCTGTATCGCAAAGTGCTCCTAAATTACTATTGAACCAACCAAATGAAGAACCACCTGATGTGTTATGCTGAGCTACTTCAAATTCTGAAATATAAACATCAGGAATATTTAATCTAACATATTTATTAGCTTGGTCACCTCCTGCTCCAAAATAGTTAGTACTAAGATTTCCATTAGCATCCACTATTAAATCAGTCCCTGCATCTCCCAGTTGAAGACCATTTATATCTTCCCAACCAGCCCAAGAGCCGTTAGAAAAAACAACATCATTTCCTTGATCATTTCTATATCTAAAATCTGGCATGGATTCTATATATGCTCCAGTACCTTCAATGTCAGATATTCTGAAATCAAATCCTTTTAAAAGTAATGGTTGACCGGAATTAGCGTCTATAAATTTAATTAATATGCGTTCTCCTGAAAAGCCGGTACCTTGATAGCCATCGTAATTTTTAAATTGTATAGCTCCGTCTCCTGGATTAGACGAAGTAGTTTCTATAGAGGTTGTTATCTCTACATTATATGACCTACCATCAGAGGTTTGAAAACCAGTATATAATGTTGTGCCTAAAGTGTTGTTCCCGTTCAACAAACCATTTGGTGGGTCTGAACTTCCATTAAAATTTAATGTTGCTGTTTCTCCACAAGCATTTTCCACAGTATCCAAAATCCCATCATTATCATCATCTTGATCACAGCCATCGGGCACACCATCGTTGTCATTGTCCAAAGCATCATCAGAACCTTCGCAACTATCTGTAGCATTTGGTACGCCATCGCCGTCATCATCGCATTCGCCACCTGTTATGGTAGCATCATAAGCGCTTATATTATTTTGGGAAGTACCACCGGGTATACCGTTAACATCAACAGTACTGGTCAACTCACCATTGGAATCTATACTTGCCAATGTATGACCGCCATCACCTTCCAGGGCATCGAAACAGCCATCGTTGTCAGAGTCAAGATCGAAAGAATCTGGAGTGCCATCATTGTCTGTATCCAAATCAACTGAACATGCAATAATAGATTCAATTGCTATCGCATATACCTCTGATGTATTCTCATCAAATACGGTTCCGGTACCGGCCGAATTACTCTCTAGAGCCGCGGAAAAATTTGAGATAGATAAGATGGA
The DNA here is from genome assembly GCA_938009735.1 of uncultured Flavobacteriaceae bacterium. Taxonomy (GTDB): domain Bacteria; phylum Bacteroidota; class Bacteroidia; order Flavobacteriales; family Flavobacteriaceae; genus Maribacter_C. The sequence continues at coordinate 9,898 of CALLIG010000308.1, read as the reverse complement.
ATTAGGTATTGCGCTATAAGTGATTGTTTTATAAATCCAACCTCCTGCATCTAAAATAGCATGGTCGGCAGTAGTCAAATTATATACCCCTGTCTTTGTTCCTTCTGAAGTCGTTAAATCGAATGATAAATCACTAGATATATATGAACCTGTTGATGCACCAATATTATCGTAATAATAAAAAGAAACAATTACTTCACCATTAGCATCTACATAAATATCTTTAGGGCTTGCGAAAGTATACGTAATACTAGCTTGGCTCGCTGCCGAATCAAATGCATTTACAAACACTTCTGGTGCTAAAGGTGATGGATCACCTCCTTGTGCTGCTACCAAATCAGTATCAGAAGATAAGTAATATGTAGATCTTGAAACGGTTGTTGTACCCTCTGAAAAAGAAACGAATGCGCTGGTACAATTACCTTCATCAGCATCTAAAATACCATCATTATCATCGTCAAGATCACAGCCATCAGGCACACCATCGTTGTCGTTGTCCGCAGTATCATCAAAACCTTCGCAGATATCTGCTGAGTTGATAACCCCATCGCCGTCTCGATCATCATTTACGGTAACCGTGTTATCTACACTGGTAGAAGCGGTATTGTTATTAAACGCAAAATCTTGAACCGTATTGGCAGCAATAGACACGGTTACTGTGCCTGCCGTTGTAGCAGTAATCGATAGCTCATAGGTCGTTTTATCAAAAGGAGCTACCTCTGTAATGCTAGTACAAGATGCTGTTGCAGTGCCTCCTATTATAAGATCGCTACAACTAAACGTTGCTGCATCAATGGCTTCTGAAAATGTTGCCGTAAAACCAACATCGTAACCATCGTAATAAGGGTCAGCTTGTAAAGCAGCTTGTTCAACAATAACTGTTGGAACAATAATGTCATATAATGCCAAGGTAAAATGATCTTCATGATCTATGTTAACGCCGCTAAAAGTAACTTTTCCGTTAGCATAGGTGCCGTATACTGGATTACCAGGTGTACTTTCAAATATTATGGCATCACTAAAATCAGTGCCTTCATTATCTTTTAAAAGTATATAATTATTTACTCCTACGTCTGTTAAAGCTAAGGTGCTCATGTCAAATGTCAAATCTACATTACCTAAATCAACTCCTGCAATTACTCCAGTATTGGTTTCTTCTTCTGCTCTCCACGCTCTTTCTAGTCTTATTGTAGCGTTTGCTGGTACATCATTAGTTAATTGATTACTAGGTATATTGTTGTGAGCGAATATTAAGAATTCATTTAAAACATCATTACTGGTAGGGTTGTTAACGGTTAGTTCGGCACTTGATGCCTCATCTATCTGAACGTTACCAGTACATACAGAACTCGATATACCAATAGCATTAGGATTGATATTAAAGGGGGAACCAAAATCGTAACCGGCCGTGAAACCAGAGAAATCTTTTCCATATTTTAAACCCAAGGCATTGTTTATTTGCTCTAATTCACAGGGCGTAAGAATACGACTGTAAACCAATACCTCTGCCAATTGCCCATCAAACATGCCTCCATCTCCATCCCAACCTATGGCAAGTGCAGCAATAGCATTATTAGGATCAGTAGTATCTGTAAAACTTTCAATTAGTTCTCCATTAAAATAAACCGAAGAGCCATCAACAGGGCCGCTATTAGTACCTCCTGTAACACCACCATTATAAGCAGTAGTCTGCAAATAAACTTCGTCTACTTTGCCCGATTCCGGTATACTCTTACTTGCCGGAGATGAATTTTGACCTAAAGATACAATCCCATTTTGACTACCAAATGAACTATAATAAAACCTATCCCAGGCCCCATTATCATTACCCCATGGAGATTGCCACCCACCAGGTATAATAGTTTTAGGCTTGTAGACCAAGAAAATGGTCATGTCTTCCATAGCAGCTGCCCTAATATCTATTCCAGTAGTGTATGCAGAGCCTTCTTTATCAGCTATTCTGTTGAACTTTAGTACCGGTTTTCCGTTAATAAGTTCAAAAGGGTCCGATTCTAAAACCGCGCCATTTTTACCTGATACTATAGTGGCATTATTACCATTACCACTTTTATCTACCCATGTGGTAATTTCAGTACCGCCTGCAGGGTTAGGGGTAGCTAGATCATTATCTACATCACTAGCATCATACCAAATGGTTAGATCCGGTAATACATTACCAGGCGGTGTGTCTAACTGCGCCCAAGAGATTTGACTAGTAAAAAGAAATAAGGTAAATAGTAAAAACTGAAACAGCTTATTTTTAAAACAGAAAAACTGTTTTGGAAATTGGGAGAATTTTGATGAAATCATAATGGTATAAATAGTAATGGTTTGTATTTAAATTATCCATATTGCCGTGAAGCAGTATATTTGTAAGAAAGCACCTATAGTAAGCTAGGTGCTAAGCCAAATTATTCTAATGCTTTAAAACCAATTATTGGGTCTGTTCACAGTGTTTTTTAGACGTGATAGCAAAAGAACATTTTATTTGATCTTGATGTTTGATTTTGAACCCTTATATGACCAACATACTGAGGAAGGGTTGAGGGAAAAACAATCAATTTCTACGATGCAAAAATGAGTAATTTGTGCATTTAGCAAAAAAAAAAGTTGCGAAATACCAAAAAGTGTAGACGAATTAAGGCGTTTTTGTTGTTTAATTAGTATTCTGTTTACCCTGTATATGCTATTATTAAATAAAAATTAACAAGAATTAACTTATTATTAAACTATTCTATATGTAGCTCATGCAGCATAGTTGAGTCTTGGTAACCAGCTCGATAAATTTTATGTTTACGACTTAGAAATTTAGTCTAAAAACTAAATTAGGTGTAAACCCCAATGAAAAACGAGTAAGCTCCCGTAATACTGTAGTTACATTCCCTTCGTCATCAAAATCGTTCATAAGTACAAATTCTTTTCTGAGTTCATTTTGTCTTCCGTACACATTTAACAAGGACACACCCAATCTCCATCGTATTCCATAATCTTTTTGATTTTTCTTAAATTCATAAAGAGTAGAAAAATCTAACCGATGGTAATTTTTTAAACGTTGATTGTTGAGTGTTTCAAAATCAATTTCTACAGCATCGTTTTCTATTTGTGTACTAGTGCCTAAGGGTATTCCAGTTCTGAAATCCCATCCTATTGAAAATTGGAAATCGTCATGAGTAAAAGATTGAGACCAAGTTAAAGAATTGGTGCTATCCTTATTTTCTAAAAATGCCCTCCCCTCGTTTAAACCATCAAACTTAAAATTAGTTTTAGAAAAAGTGGTCTTATCTATACCCGTGTAGGATTCTAATTCTCGTTAGACCCTATACTTTATCTACTGGTCACCGAAACAAGTAAAATCATTTAGATTTTTAAAAATTATAGATACGCTTTCCGTAAGAATGCCCCTGATGTTGGAACATTATAACACACCGAACCCTACTTATCTGCTGTAAAGTTCGATGAAATGCAATGTGTGTAGGAAAATTTGTTGTCAACCATATAAATTTGCAGGTCTAAAAAGGAGAAATTGTGGTTTAAGGGTAGAACTTTTGGTTAAATTGTTAAAAAAGAAGGAAATTTTATCTAACACTGTACGGCACTGGTCGTAAAAATGAAAAGAGCTATAAATTACTCATAGCAAACTAAATATTCGGAGGTATCTAGGCTAGAAAATTTGGTATTTATGTCTATAAAAATTTTCACAAAGGTGAGTATTATTATTAATACCTATATTTTAAAAGAAATTATAATTGCTGTTTCAACCTCAAAAAAGTCTGTTTTCATATACCAAGCCGCTTCTGAATACTCTTTAAAATATAAATTTTATCGTTAAAATACTACTTTTACAGAAAGATATAATTGTCCTTTAATATATGACTAGAGGCAACCTTTGTTGTGAAGCGTCAAGAAGTATAGCTAAACAGTAACTAAGAAGTGATAAGTAAATTTTATTAGGACCTTATTGTATGTTAATTTTAGAGCAATCATAAATAGAATTTGAACATAAAGAGTTTTTTTAAACAGTTACTCAAAGAGAAATCTTATTACAACTATATAAATACTGCCAAAGATAAGCGGGGCTTGGTATGTAAATAATGAAGGGCTAAAGAACCGCATAAATATATGCTAATGACGATACGCGGACTAAGGTTTCAAAAAAACCTTTACAGAAACACAATTATTAAAGACCTATTAAGGACTTTTTGCATTGCCATAGGCTTTAACCTAAAGCGAAAAGAGCGTTTTCGTCGTGAAACTTCGACAGTAAATATATTTTTAAAGATTGGATACTGTTCTTTGCCAACATAAAAGCTAATAGGCAAATAGAAATTAAGTAAAATGGGTACTATTTAGAAAAGGTTCTCAAGGAAAATACGAGGAGCGACTCTTTAACTAATTATATACAATGTCATAGGAATGAAATATAACTTATTTTAACTAAAACCCCCAAATCTTACCATAACTTACCTGCGCACGGATCCTGTTTCGATTTTATAGTGTTCCGGTAGATAAGCGTAAGTAAAATCGAAATAGGGCGCATTCTACTTTCGGTTTGGAACAATATCCTTTTTTTTGAGCCATTGTTCGTAATCTTCATAGCATTCTGGATATTGGTCGAAATAACCCTTTAGAATTATGATGACCTCTTGCCTTCCTTTAGAGAAAGATTCCTCTCGAATCTCTTCTATTTTAGAAACCTTAAAAGCTAGATAGCCGATGATGACCAAGGAGGTTGCCCAAATAATATAGTGCAACCACTTTTGAAATTTGGATATCACGCTAGCCTTTGTAAAACCTTCCTTCAATGCCCGAACGGATTCTTGAAGTTGTAAGGTCCTTTCCTTTTCCTGCCGTAAATGATGTTCCAACAGTTTCTCGATTTCAGAGGTGTCGGGAAGTATCCTGATGTCCTCCACGTTTCTGGTGAGCCGTTGTAGTTTATTTAACGCTTTGTTGAATCCGTCCAGTTCGCCCGTGAGCAGTTCCATGACCTCGTCCAGTTTTTTGTATCCCATTGTTCTTTGTTTTAAAATCCTATTCCCGTATCTATAGCCCGTTTGATTACTTTCTTAATGACTTTCTTTGCTAATGTGCTCGCTATGTTGGCACTCAGCTCCAAGGCCTTTCCTGGTATGTTTATCGAAGGAGCCTTCTCCAATCGTTTCTGTATGTCCATATCCGTGGAGAGTACTCTAAGCAATTTTCCGCCCGACATGGAACGGTGGACTTCGCTTCCCTTGAAGCTCTCGCCTTTATATTCGAAGCGGAAGCCCTGCAGACGGTTGCCTTTGTTGATACTGGGAACAACGGCCACGTCCTGTGCCTTCATGGCCTTTATGTAGGCATCCAAGGTCTTTAGCTGTTCATTGGCCAATGTCCTCTCATGTATCTTCCGTATTTCGTTGCGTATGGCCATCGACTGTAATTGCTGCTCCATCTGTACTTCTTTGACGGTAGTAAGCCCCATTTCCTTGGCCACGTTCTCGGCGGCAGCTTGGCTCCGTTTCCCGATAAAACTATCGTTGTAGGCCTTGCCTTCAAAGTCTATGCGGTTCACGTAAAGATGTACATGGGTATGCTCCTTGTCCCTATGGACGAATGCGATGGCCTGCCGTTCCTTCAACTGCATTTCCTTTAAGAACCGTTCCGTCATCTCACGGAGTCTTTCATTGTCAAGCTTTTTACCGTCCTCCACGGTAGGGCTTAGTACGAAACTCAGGGTGTTCTTCTTACACCGTGCGTTCATCTCCTGCGTGATCTTGAATTCTTCCGTGACCTCTTGTGAATTGTCCCCTGCCACATATTGGATGAGTACCACTTCAGCATCCTTCTGGTTGTTCCATCCGTATGCCATGGAAGCTCCCGTATGTGCTATTGACTTTCCCATACCTATCATTTTCTGAAGTTTTTAAGATGTATGCCTATCTCCCTTGCCAATTGTTTGACTTCATCTGCCAGGTCGGGATTTCGTTTCCTGAACATGTTTCCGATACGGGTGAAATTGTTCTTATAGGTGACCAAGGTCTTATAGCATTCTAGTTGTTCCGCGGAAAGCCGCTCGATGACATTGCGGCCAAAGGCCGTGTTCCTGCAATATTCCGAAAGGGATATCCCGGCACGTTCCGCCCTTTTTATGAGCAGCTTCTTTTCGTAGATGGTACACCGGAATTTGATGTAGGTCCTTTTCATTTTATTTCTTCTTTGCGACCATCGGGAGTAAAGCAAGTTTGTTTTTGTGGCAACAAAAACACATCTTGAATTCCCTGCCCGACAGGATTTTTACCATTTTCCATCAGCCATTGGTTCATGTCCTTATGGCCGGTATAAATAAAAGACATATCCACCGCACCCCTATGTTCCATTAGCCTTTCTGTACATAGCCTCCCGTTCAAATCGCTGTCCAGATAAAGTTCAACAGTTGTATATCCCTCTGAAACCGACATAACTTTTTGGATTAAAACCGTAGAATTCATTACTAAAAAATCACTTTTTTGCTGCAATTCCGGGCTGTGGTTGATAATGGACAGTAAATCGAACATGCCCTCGGTTACGGTAAGTACGTTGTACCCGTTTTTAATAATCGTGATATCCTTGGGCGAGGTACAGTTTTTCAGGTACTTGTTCCGTAGCTCCCATCCACCTGATTCATTTTGAAGACCGATCGCGAAATACGGTTTCCCCTTGAACGTGTTATGGACTTCCTTACAATAGCTTTTTGCGATAGATTTATCGATAGCTCTAGATTTGATATAGCCCAACAATGCGGGATGGGAAATCGGCTTTACATTGGTGATGATGACTTTTTCACTTTCAGGTGCAAGTCCTTCAAAAACAACTTGCTGCTGAAAAGAAAAAAGAGTCGTTTCTTTTTGTATACCCTCCAAAGCCTCTTTTACGGTTCCCTTTGTAATCTGACATATCAGGTCGATAACATTTCCGCCTTTTCCTGCCCCATGGTCGTACCATCTATTCAGTTTCTTGCACACCTTGAAAGAGGCTTGGGTTTCTGAGCGAAAAGGGCTCAGGAACCAAGCTTCTTTGGGGGTTGTTTTAGTAGGAAAGTGCCCTAGTTTTGCCAGCGCCCTTTCGATGGGAAAAGCTCGGGCTCTTTCGCACGATAGTCTTTTTGTTCTTTTTCTTTTCATTAGCTTCTTTTTATTCAATTTCGGTTACCTTCCTACCTAACCCAATGATTACAGGGGTTTTTATCTAGGTCTGATTGGTTTTTGTGCTTACCTATGTTACCTTATTAGGTAGGATGGGTAATACTTAGGTAAGAAGGGGTTAAAGAACCTACCTAGGGATACTGCCTTTTGTGATTGGGTTTCTTGTCTTTTAGGTAACTAGGTAGGTACTATTCCTGTTTCTTCGAAAATTCCATTTGCCAAGGGCTGTCCACGAAGACTGGTTTTGCCAGATAACCGTACACCTGTCGCTTTGGATGTTTTACCCTTTGAAAGTTGAAACCCGACAATGCCCGTCCCAAGTTTATCTGGTTCAGGCGAAGGTTCAGGCAGCTCAGCTGGACCAATACATCCGAAGCGGTGACAAAATCCTTCAAGTCGTCCGACTTTTCAAAATACTTTGAGACCAGTTCCTCTTCTGTGGTCAACTTGGTGTATTTCTTGTTTCGCTCCTCGTTCTCCTGAATGTCCTTTATAGATAGTTCGGGATTGTAGTTTGCTTCGGTATAGGCCAAATGGTATGCCTGTGACCATACCCTGTCAATATCCACTTCCTTGGAATACCCAAAATCGATTTTACTTTTCAATTCAAAACAGAGCCAACGCACGGAACCGGTTTCATCATTAAGAAAGGAGGCCATATTTGTAGACCCGATAAAGGAGCATATCCTAGGTAACGTGGTGTTCTTTTTATCATAGGGTAGCCGTTCATTGATAAAGGTCTTGGAGAAAAATGATTTCAGAGCGTTGACATCCTTTTTGGAAAGCACGGCCAGCTCGTCCAGATTGTAAAGGAAGTTTCTACATAGCTGTATCCGTGCATCCTTATCGTTGCTGATATCTTCGGCCATATATTCGGCTAGTTCCGGTGGACAAAGAAAACGGCACCAAGTGGACTTTCCTGAGTTCTGACCCTGATGGGACAGCACGAAGGCCTGTTTATTGAAGTAGTTCTTTTCTAAAGCGCATTTGATGGTACGCACCAACCATTTTTCAAAATGATAATCGAACGCCTCTTTTTCATAGGTCGGCACATAGGAAGCTAGTTTAAGGATATGGTCAGTCCTATCCCACTTAGGTAGGTTTTCAAAATATTCCTTGATGGGGTTACATTTGGGAATGCATTCCGAACGGATAAGGGTTTCCAACTTCCCATTGGGGATATCGATACCCGCTTTTGCCAGTTCTATAATCAGGGAGTTTAGGTTCAGATACTCCCATTGCTTGGAGGCTTTAAAGGCTATCTGGAAGTCATGCGATATCTCGTTATAGGAGATATCGTACCTACCCTCCAGATATTCCATCGTGTAGTCATATACGGTCTTTTTCTTAGCGTCTTTTACATGGTATAGAACACGCTGCTCTGTCTTAGCCATAGTAAGAAGTTTATCGTTTGTTTTTCGCCAGCTGTTCATTGAACTGCTGCTCTAGAAATTCATCGGATAAATTTGGCTCACCTATTAGCCAAGCGTCAATTTCTTCTTTGTTAAAAAATAGTTGACGAATGTGTTTGTTCTTCCCTGCTGGAATAAGCTTTAACTGCGAGAGTTTGTAAATCTTACTTTTAGATAGCCCTGTATATTTGACAAGGTCATCGATGTTAAATACTTTCTTCGTGTGGGAAAGCAGGCCCTTAATATCCTGCAAAAGCTCCACGACGTTTTCTTGCTCATTCATAATCTTTATGTTTAAGAATTAATAATGAGTAAAAGGCCTTTTACTTTGATTGTACGGGACAAACATATGACGGTAGAAGCAGTAAAAACAATAGGGAAATCAGGATTGCTTATGACTTGCGCTATATTTTCTCTATAAAATTCATCTTAACGATTATTTATAGGATTCCAAGCGCTTTGGAAATGTCCTTTCGTACATCATCATAGCTACCTGCTTGGGTAGTGGAACACCATTTGGAGTAACTGGAAGGAAGTGTTGTTGGATTGATTTCAGAATTCTGGAAGGTAAACCGTTCCGTGATAAGCATGTTTAATGACTCCTTGAGCCTCGTATCTATTCTATAGATTCCACCTTGAACAATCAAATCTAAAACTGTAAATAAGAATCGAACGTTTCCGGACTGTTTATTTTTTGAGATTTCTCTGATTACGATTTTCTGAGCTATTGGCAGTCCATTGACCAGTCTGCTAAAGTTCGTGACGTCGTCATCATCAAAACCAAAAAATTCGGTATCGATTATGGAAGGGGAAAAATGCAGGAACGAGAAGCCCTGAACATTGCTTTTGAACAGTTCATTGGATTTAAACCAGGTAATCACTATCAATATAGCCAGAGCGAACAATAATATAACAAACAGATAGCTGGCTACGATTTGAATTGAAGAATAAGTAGCTCCAGAAATGAAGTAGTAAAGCGTTAAAGGTACTATACCGAAAAGAAGGATAATTAAAAAAGAAAGTCGGTTCGTAGATAGGGTACCATTTTTCAACCATAACAGTCTAAGGTCTTTTTGACTTTGGTAGAGCCAACCACCTAATATTTCTGCCAATTGTTCCATTTTATCAAGATAGCGATAAATGAAATTAAAAGAAAAAAATATGCTTGATTGAATGTTGTCCCTATGTTGTCCCCGCTAAAAAAGAAAAGCCACTCAATCTCTTGAATGGCTTGCTCTCATTAAGCTCCCCCTCTTGGGCTCGAACCAAGGACCCTCTGATTAACAGTCAGATGCTCTAACCAACTGAGCTAAGGAGGAAAAT
>CALLIG010000307.1 GCA_938009735.1 uncultured Flavobacteriaceae bacterium | reverse complement strand
AATGTAGAAATCAATATTACAGATACAGGAACAGGAATACCCGTAAATGAACAGCCTTTTATCTTTGATCGTTATAAACAGGTTGATAAAACCGCAAAGAAACAAGGTTCAGGGTTAGGCTTGGCAATAGTAAAGAAGATTATGGAATTGCACGATACTACGATTACTGTATTGAGTAAACCCAAAGAAGGCAGCTCTTTTATATTCAACTTGCCCGCCTATCAGAAAGGTTGATTTATAAATTGCTATGAAAAAGAAAGCCCCAACAACTTGTTGGGGCTTTTTAATTACAATCCACTAATATAACTTCCGTACAAGTCTTTGAATTGGTAGCCTTCGTTGAAACGATGCTTGCTTAGTTTTTTATGTGCAACCAGTCCCCAAAGCAAAATTTCCTTTAAAAAATAACCATCTGCTTCGTTTACATCTGGTTGATATTCTTTTAAAAGTTGATTCAATGCAGGTATACTATCTAAAGTACGTTTGTATTCTGAATCGGTATAATCATCTTCCAACTCAAAACCTTCTCCTTGAAAAAACCAACTAAGTAATTCATCATATGGCGTTTCTTCGTCTTTACGTTCTAATTTATTTATTTGAGGAAAGTAGGTACCAAATAATGTTTTTACAGCGTCATCAATTAATATAGCTGCTACTCCGTCAGCTCCCTCCTGCTCTCCTTCATACACCAATTCTATTTTACCTGTAATTGCAGGAATCACTCCAATAAAGTCACTCAAGCGAATGGATGTTTTATCGGCGCCGCTAATCAAAGCCCTGCGTTCTGCAGTACTTAAGAGATTTTCAAAAGCAGTAATACTTGTTCTTGCACTCACTCCGCTTTTAGCATCTACATATTCACTTTCTCTAGCTTCAAAGCTAATCTGCTCTAGTAAATCTTTAGCGACATCAGGTACGTAAATTGCATCTGTTTGTCTGACATCAAGATTCGATTCTTGTTCTGTTATTTTACGAGCCGTCTCAATATCATCAGGATAGTGTGTCAATATTTGCGATCCAATTCTATCTTTTAAAGGAGTAACAATACTTCCTCTGTTGGTATAATCTTCAGGATTCGCAGTAAATACAAATTGTAAATCTAGAGGGAGTCGTAATTTGAATCCGCGAATTTGAATATCGCCTTCCTCCAAAATATTAAAAAGGGAAACCTGAATACGTGCCTGTAAATCAGGAAGCTCATTAATTACGAAAATACAGCGGTTCGCTCTAGGAATCATTCCGAAGTGAATCACGCGATCATCTGCGTATGATAATTTTAAATTTGCTGCCTTTATAGGATCTACATCACCAATCAAATCTGCAACTGTAACATCGGGAGTAGCTAATTTCTCATAAAAACGATCACTTCTGTGTAACCATGAAATAGGAGTCTTATCTCCTTTTTCTTTGATCAATTCCAATGCATAGCGAGACATTGGTTTTAACGGGTCATCATTTATCTCTGAACCTTCAACAACGGGAATCCATTCATCCAACAAATTCAGCATCAAACGAGCAAGTCGCGTTTTTGCTTGACCACGCAGTCCCAATAAATTGATATTATGTCTTGAAAGAATCGCTCTTTCTAATTCTGGAATCACGGTGTTTTCATAACCCCATACTCCGGTGAAAGATTCTTCGCCTTTTTTAATACGTTCGCGCAAATTATCTCGAAGTTCATCTTTAATGCCCTTCGTTTTGTAACCTGCTTTTTTCAATTCTCCTAAAGTGGAGATTTCTTTATAGTTCAATTTCATATATGTTTTTTCCTTTCGTGTAGCAGTCTTTTTTCTTTGTTCTCTATTCTATTTTTACTTCAACTTTTTTCTTCTATTGCTTTCATAATCTTCAAAAATCATTTCTCCCAATCCTTTTAAACCTGTAAAAAAGGCTTTCCCTTTATTAGCTTCCGTAAAATGACGAATGAATTGCATTAAATATGGATCTTGAGCAATCATAAACGTAGTAATCGGAATATGCAATTTCCTCGCCTGACGTGCCATATTATAGCACTTCTCCACAATATGATCATCCAAACCAACACTATTTTTATAGTAGGTTCCGTCTGGTAATCTTAAGCAACTAGGCTTTCCATCAGTAATCATGAAAATTTGCTTATTGGTATTTCGTTTTCTACGAAGCATATCCATGGCTAATTGCAACCCGGCTACCGTGTTCGTGTGATACGGACCTACTTTTAAATACGGTAATTCTTTAATAGAAATTGGCCATGCATCGTTTCCGAAGACTAAAATATCTAAAGTGTCTTTTGGGTATCTAGTGGTGATTAATTCGGCCAAAGCCATGGCTACCTTTTTTGCTGGTGTGATACGATCTTCACCATAGAGTATCATACTATGGCTGATATCAATCATTAACACCGTACTCATTTGAGCCTTGTGCTGCGTATCTTCAACTACCAAATCATCTTCGCTTAGCATGAAATTACCGATACCATGATTGATTTGTGCATTTTTCAAACTCTCCGTCATCGAAATGTTCTCCAGTCCATCACCATAGCGGTATTCGCGCATATCACCCGTATGCTCATCACCTTGTCCTGATTTGCCCGTTTTATGATTCCCAGTTCCACTTCGCTTTAATTTTCCAAAAATTTGATCTAGCGCATGTTGACGAATGATTCGTTCCATTTTTGCAGTAATAGAAATGGAACCCTTTCCACCGCCTTCCTCACCATCTTCGCCCATATCGCCGCCACCATCTTCAAACTCTTCTTTGATATATCCTTTTGCTTTCAGGTCTTCTATAAAATCATCAATAGTATACTCATCTGTAGTTAACTCGTACTCTTTGTCTAATTCATGCAGCCAATCAATAGCTTCATCAAAATCGCCCGAAGTGTGGGTAATAAGTTCTTGAAAAATTTCAAATAATTTTTCAAAAGGAGTTTGTTCTGGAGCTTCGTAGGTCGAAAAACGGAACCCTTTTCTCATATTCATAGCCATTGTATAAAAATACCACTTTAAACAAAAGGGTCAGGAGGTTTTATATAAAACTTAACGCTTTACTTTACCTTAGCAGTCGATGATTACAGCACAATGTAAAGGTTTTCTAAATACGCCTTCGCTTTGGGACAAGAAACAGTTTGATGTTCAGCAATTTGAGTTTCCACAGCTTGATTTGATGAATTTCTTTCCAACTCCCTTTCCGAATAATATTCGATTAGGGCATCAAATGGAATATGTGTTCAAACAGTTGCTTGAATATTCTGAAGGCTATGAAGTTGTTTTACATAATCTACCCATAAGACAAGACAAAATTACACTAGGCGAAATTGATTTTATTCTAAAGGATATTAAGAATAACAAACTAGTTCATGTAGAACTAACCTATAAATTCTATATCATCAATCCTGAAATACCAGATCCGCTACATCAATTAATTGGTCCGAATATGCATGATGCATTCTTTGCCAAAATGCAAAAGATCAAAAGCAAACAATTTCCACTATTACATTCAGACGAAGCAATTAATGCATTGATTAACAGAAATATATATGATATAAATATTGAACATCAATGCTGCTTTAAAGCGCAATTATTTGAACCGTATGAGAATAAATCTTTAAATCTTCTACCTTTAAATGTAAATTGTATAGTCGGTTATTGGCTCCGTTTTGATGTTTTCAATACTTCTGAATTCACCGACAATGAATTTTATATTCCCAATAAATCAGAATGGGTCATTGAACCTCATGACCAAGTACAATGGAAAACACATTCTGAAATCAGTATTGACATTAACCAAAGTTTGAACAAAGAGAAATCACCCATGGTTTGGATGAGAAAATCTAAAACGGAATTTGAGAAATTCTTTGTGGTTTGGTGGAGTTTAGAGCGTACTAAAAATTAAGAGATACTTTAAAAGTACAAAGTACTACTTGCTCAATTTAACTTCGTGAATTTACTTCGTTGACTTGTGAACTACTAGAGTTTTATGTTAGTCTAGAGTGTATTACAGCGAATAAACCCTTTTTTATTCAATAATTTTAACGAATACGGCGTTGACTTGGACATACCCCCTCATCTTTAAAATCGAGAAATATGTCTATTTGTAAGCTCCCATTACGAAACTTATCGCTAGTACTTTGTATATCAATAGCTACTTTTTATTCTTGTAGCTCAGATTCTGATACTGCGCTCGAACCAGATTTAGATGAAATAGCTCAAGAACAGGAAACAGAAGATGAAAACGAAGATGAAACGGAAGATGAAGAAATACCAACTAATAGTTCTGACTGTACTAATCCTTTAGATTTTATTTTTAATGAGGACAATGGTTTATTAGTTGCTGAATTTGAAAGTGCTGAATTTTCAGAAGATTGGAAACTAAAAAGTGATGGGGATAATCATACAGGAGAAGGTTATATGGTATGGGAAGGCGATCAACACCTCGGAAATCCTGGGAATGGCCTAGCGACTTTTAAGATAAAAATCACAACTGCTGGTACCTATCGATTCATGTGGCATTCTGCAGTAAAAATAGGAGACAACGGAACTGATCATAATGATACCTGGTTGCGTTTTAGTGATGCGGATGATTTTTATGGACAAAACGGATCTGGAACAAGTACGGTTTACCCAAAGGATATCGGAAAAACTCCAAATCCAGAAGGAGCAACAAAAGACGGTTGGTTTAAAATTTATAGAAGTGGAAACGATCTAGATTTCAAATGGCAATCCACAACATTTGATAATAACGGGCATAATATCTTTATTGTTTTTGAAAATCCGGGCACCTATCTCATGGAAATTTCAGCTCGCTCAACTGGTCATGGAATTGATAAATTTGTACTTTTTAATGATACCTTTTCTGTTGCAGATGCTACTGAATCTTCTGAAATGAGCGTAATTAGTTGCAATTAAAGCTAAGCAATACGAAAAACGAGGAACGAAGTATTAGTATAAACTAACATCGCAATACTTCGAGTTTTAATCCTCATAACTCATATTGCCACTCATCACTCAAACGTATAACTAGTTCTATTAAACTCAGTCAGCCTAAAATATCCGTGAGCATAATTATCAGGTGTTGTTATATTAATACAATTTCCTTTAACCGATACGGGCGTGGTATCAAAAAGACCAACACCACCTATCTGGTTGATTAGAATTTCAATATAATTACCATAGGCTTCAGATATGCTGTACATATCGAAGCTTACTACATCACCTGCAACAAACTCTTCTACCTTGTCAGTATCTTCATCAGATTCAATTTCATACCACCAATCCAATTCATTACCATTTACAAATTCATCATCACCCAATTCTAATTCAGGGAATAGTTCACCTTGTTTTTGAAATTTAAAAAGGTAATTATTTCCCAAAGCTTCAGGGTCATTAAAGACTACATGAACTTCTAAAACTTCTTCATCAAAACCATCTTCTAAATCTTGATATACTTCAGCAATTTCAGGTACAGCATTTAAGGTTTCTTTTGCATTGTATGTTTCACCAGCGTGCAGCACTTCTAAAGTGTATGAATCACCAAGAACTGGATCAAATGTTGACATGGTATAATTACCATTATTCTGATCTTCAAAAACAAAGACAGCTCCGCTATTGTCGTTTGTTACTCGTACCGAAGCACCAGTAACTGCCGTATTATTTGAGGTATCAAAAAAGGCAGATGATGTGCTTAATTGAATAGTTTGTTCATTTCCTAAAGTTCCTTTTTCCCAATCAATAGAAGCTTCTATAACTAGTCGGGTGGTGTCTGTTTGCACATCTATATCAATGACATCTTCGCAAGAGGATAAAATGACTAAGAAAAATAATAAAGACAGTTTTATATAATTACGCATGGTATTAAAATTTAAAGTTATAGGTAAGTGATGGTACGATTCCGAAAATGGCAGTTCTGGTGGCTTCATTTGCTCCGGTTTCAATATTTTGTCCGAAAGAAATAGAAGCTGCATTTTTACGATTATAAGCATTGTAAATACCAAGTACCCACTCCCCTTTCAATCGATTGTTTGGTTTTCGATTAGGTTTATAATTAATAGATACATCTAAGCGATGATATGCTGGTAATCGATCAGAATTACGATCAGCATAACTAGCAACAGAAAGCCCTTCATAAGAATACTGTCCGTTAGGATACGTAACTGGTCTACCAGTCTGAAAAACGAGATTCGTTCCAAAACTCCATTTATCATTAAGCTTATATGAACCAGAAACTGAAATATCATGGGTTCTGTCATAAGGCGTACTATACCATGCTCCATCAACGATACCTAGACCGCCAGCAATACCACCGGGAGTTCGTTGTTCTGATTTTGCCAACGTATATGCTAGCCATCCGGTGAACTTTCCTTCATTTTTTCTTAGAAGAAATTCTAGTCCGTATGCGCGTGATTCGCCATTTAAGATTTCTGTTTCAATAGTATTCTGTCCAATTAAATTTGATCCGTCGATATAATCAATTCTATTATCTGTGTTTTTGAAATAGGCTTCGACTTCCATAGAATATATTTTATCCTTGAAATTCTTAAAATAACCGATCGCATACTGATTTGATAATTGCGGTTTTACATATTTTCCACTCGGCGTCCAAACATCTAAAGGTGTTGCAGAAGCAGTATTCGATAATAAATGAATATACTGGGCTACTCTTGAAAAGCCGGCTTTAATTGAGCTGTCTTCGTTTAGAGTATATGCCAGAGAAATTCGAGGTTCAAAATTTCCGAAGTTGGCTATATTATCTCCCTTTTTGAAATTTGTCTCTCCTATAGGGGTTCCTCGCTCATAAATACCTAAAAGTGAATTAAACACCACAGGCTGATTGTTATCATAATCTACAATTGGTTGACCGCCAAGTCTAGAAAAGGCACTATAACGCAAGCCGTATTGAGCAGTTAAGTTAGATGAAAGTTTATGTTCGGCATTGATATAAAGTCCGCTCTCGATCGCTAGTTTCTGATCTAACTTTAAAGGGTTTACAGGTGATGACGCAGAGGTCGGTTCAATTTCTCCTGGGTCAAACTCATAGTAAATACTACTGGCGCCGAAGTCAAGCTTGAATTTGTCACTAAAATAGTATTTAAGGTCATATTTTAAATTGTAATTGGTTATTGATGACACCCAATCAAACTCTGCGAATGTTAAACCCAATTCATAATCGTACTTACTTGCAATAACTGATAAATTAGAAAAGAGTTTATCATTAAAAATATGATTCCAACGAAGGTTACCCGTTGAATTACCGTAGCTAGTACTGAAATTTTCTCCAAGTTTAAAAGAATCTCTTCCAAAATAGCCAGAAAGAAATAGCCTATTATTTTCGTTCAGTTTATAGTTCGCTTTCAAGTTCAAATCATAGAATCCAACTCTATTCTTATCACCTGTTGCCATAAGCGCTAAATTGGCATATGAAGCACGCCCAGCAATTAGATAAGAGCCACGATCGTTAAAAACAGGACCTTCTGCTGCCAGTCTACTTGATATTAACCCAATACCGCCAGTAAGGGCAAACTTCTTGCTATTGCCATCTTTTTGTCTGACATCAAGCACCGAGGAAACACGCCCACCAAAACGAGCAGGAATACCTCCTTTATATAATTTTACATCTTTAATCGCATCTGCATTAAAGACGGAAAAGAAACCAAACATATGTGACGTATTATAAATAATCGCCTCATCTAATAAAACCAAGTTTTGATCGCCTGCACCGCCACGTACATGAAAACCACCAGTACCTTCGCCATTGCTAGTAATACCCGGTAGCATTTGTAGGGACTTTAAAATATCAACCTCGCCTAGAACCACAGGCATTTGTTTTACTGTCGCGATATTCATTTTCGCCACACTCATTTCAGGCTTTCTGATTAATGCTCTCTCAGGCTCATCTGCAGTAACCGTAACTTCTTCTAATTGTGTGGAAGAACCAGAAAGCTCAATATCTAGCTTTTGATTTTCGTTAAGGGTAACCTCTTGTACTATTTCAGAATAACCTAAATACGAAATAGACAAAATATAGTTACCCTTGGGTGCTGTTATTGAGTAGAACCCATATTCGTTTGTGATGACACCAATAGTGGT
>CALLIG010000306.1 GCA_938009735.1 uncultured Flavobacteriaceae bacterium | reverse complement strand
TCTTGAGCAAAAGTTAATAGTGGCAGAAACAATGATAAAATAGTAAGAAGCTTATACTTCATAATTTGAGTTTTGGTTTAGTTTAAAATTAGTCGTTTGACAATATCATAAAAATAAGCAACACAATCAAGCATTATTGTTAAATTAACTTGTTACACTTGCCTCAATATGAAACATTTCATTCAACTTACGAATTTGTTCAGGGCGTCCTAAAACAATAACCTTACTTTTTGGTTGTAGTTGTAGATCTGCTTCTGGATTAATAATATAATCTCCATCTGGAGCGATATACCCAATAATTGTACAACCTGTTCTATTACGCAAATCTAAATCTCTAAGCGAATTGCACTCTACTTGATCTGCAAAATCTTCTATAGCAACTTCCTCCAAATTTGTTGTATGTATTCCCTCCACAGAGAGCTTATCCATAAAGGTTATTAAATCAGGCATTACGACAAGAGATGCCATGTGGTCACCACCAATTTTATCAGGCATTATAACCTTATCAGCACCAGCCAATATTAATTTTTTCTGTGAATTAGCTAACGAAGCTCTGCTAATTATAAAGAGCTTTTGATTTAATTGCCTTGCCGAAAGCACTACAAAAAGATTGGCAGCATCATCAGGCAAAGCAGCAATTAAATATTGGGCTTTTGCTATACCTGCGTCACTTAAAGTTTGATCTTCATTAGCATCACCTTCAACAAAAAATATTTTTGACTCATGCTTTTCAATAACCTCTTTGTTCTTTTCAATGACAACAAATGGTTTATTGTAGGCAATTAATCGCTCGGCTGCCTGCATACCGTTACGACCATAGCCACAAATAACTACATGATTTGATAAACTGTTAATTTTATTTTTCACTTTTTTCTTTTTTAAAAGTTGAAGAGAGTTTCTACCTAAGACATATTCAGTTAGCACGGATATGGCAAAACCCAATATAAAAACACTTGCTAAAATTAAAAATACGGTAAATATCTTTGCGGTATCATCTAGTGGGTGCACTTCTTTAAACCCTACCGTGGCCATAGTAATGACAGTCATGTAAAGCGCATCAATCCAAGAGTAATCAGATATAAAACGATAGCCCAGTACACCAAATAACACAACTGCAAGCATTAATGCAATTGCTAAATATATCTTAGAACGAGAAAGTGCAATCATATTCACAAATCAAAAACAGAAGTTCGTTTGGTATAGACTAAATCTTTGATTTTTAACCAAAATGCTACAAATAAATAAAGCGCAAAACCAAAACCAATAGTCACAAACGTAAGGTAAATAAATGATGTTCGTACGACCCTTGCGCGAATACCTAGTCGCTCAGCAATACGCCTACAAACTTCAAAGCCACGTTTTTGAAAATAATAAAGCAAGGTATAGAACAAGTCCATACCGTAAAATTAGTTAATTAACTTAACATTGAACTGCCAATAGCACAGTCTAAACATTTGTTTTTAGTACAGTAGTTATTATATAATTGAATTAACGCCTGACTTTCTTTCGCATTATTAGAAACAAGGCTATGCTTTTTAAAACTCGAGATAATACTGTTCTTTTCTGAAGCTATCTCGGTTATTACTTTTACAATAGTCTCGTTGACATCATTACCGAAATGTTTAGCGTAACAGAATTTTAAAGGGAGTATCGTGTTAATTATCAACAAGTCAATAAATGACTTGGAAAGCTTCTTCGTACTTTTCTTAGAGGATTTTCCAAAAGTAAAATGATCGTTCCAATAGGGGCTTGCAGAAACATCGAAGAGCACATACAATTCTTCAATCTTGTCTGATTTAATTATTCTATCAAAAATACTTTCATGTACACCATAAAGATTGGCAATTTGAGAAAGGCGTATGGTCGGGAAATTTGGCGGACGAAGTTTAAAGAATTCAGGCTTCATCACTCCAACATTATTTAAGTTAAACTTACGTTTCAAATATTCATATTCTTTTCTCAGATCAATATAATAAAAGTCAAGAATAGTTTCATCATCAAGTAAATGGCTCATCCCATAAAAAACACTTTCAAGTTGTTGAGTTTCTAATCGTAGTTTTCGAATTGTAGCAAATTCTAAATGATTCGATAAGCTTAAAAAAGCCTCCCCATTTATTTTTAGTCCGAAATTTTTCAGAAGTAAAGTGAATAACACTTGCTCCCAGTCATTCTTAGATCTTTCAAGTAATTCAAAAATAAAAGCTGACTTACTCTCTAAGCGTTCAAAATACATCCGCTCCAACCAATTCTGTATTACAAACGTATCTGTTGTATCTAAGTTTTTTTCACAATTGATAAAAGTCTTCTGCTTTTTATTAAATAGTTCTTGATAAGACTGTAAGAGGGTTTTAGAAATATAATTTTTCAATGCTATTGTGGGTATTTCAGAACCGTCTTTTCTATAAATAGATGCATCATCAGACCATACTACATGTAAAATAACCGAATCATAGTTGGAATCTTTTTCGTGTCGATGCAAATACCAATCTGAAGAATTCAGATGTATCTCAACATTTCCAGCCCATAATTGGTTATCGATTCTAACCTTCGCGTTAAAAAAATCAGGACCTGACAAATGATTATGTAAACCAGAATCAATAATAGATACAGATTCATTATTTGAAGTTTGTAAATCCGCCAGTTGCAGTTTTCGATATTTCCAAATAAAGTGTAGCAAATCTTCGCGCAAAATCAACCATGTTTAAGTCTATTGCGAAAATATAAGGAAAAATTTAAAATGTAAGAAAAAACTGTATTAAGTGTTTTTGATTATTCAGCAACTTCACCTTCCCAGTTCATAAAACCACCTTCTAGATTACTGGTGTTTTCAAAACCAATACTATTCATTATAGCACAAGCCTGACCGCTACGGTTTCCGCTACGGCAGTATACATAGTAATTCTTTGTCTTATCTAATTTCTGAAGCTCATCTATGAAACCCTGACCTAGATAAATATCAATATGTTTAGCTTTAGGAATATACCCATCCCCTACTTCATCTTCTGTTCGAACATCTAAAATAAAAGCGTTTTCATCTTTACTTAGTTGCGCTGTCCACTCTTCTTGTGATAAATCTGCCATAATCTATAATTTATATTATCTGTCACAAAATTACAATTTCCATACCAATTTGAACTTATGTTTTTTTAACAAAACTTTATTGAAATAAAATATTACTAACACGAAAATACTTATACATTTGTATATACAATTGTTGTAACGACATGAATGTTGAAGAAATTTTAAAAACGGAAAAAAAAATCCCTATAAAAAGCAGGGCGATAATCCACTTTTTATTAGTTAATAATAAAATAAGAGAAGCCATTACTAATTCATTAAAGCCTTTCGACATCTCGCCACAGCAATTTAATGTGTTACGTATTTTAAGAGGACATAGTGACAAACCCGCTAATCTTTCCACCTTAAACGATAGAATGATTACGAAGATGAGTAATACAACTAGACTGGTGGACAAACTAATTCTAAAGGGATATGTAGATAGAATCACATGTCCTTCAAACCGTCGAAAAATTGAAATAAATATAACCAAAAAAGGAAAAACGGCTTTAGAAAAAATGGATAAAGCTATGGATGAGGCCGAAGATGGCATACTTAAAAATATGTCAAAAAAAGATTTAGAACAATTAAACGAATTACTTAATAAATTTTAAAAAACAAATGAGCACATATATTAAAGATTTACAATGGCGCTACGCCACCAAGAAATTCGATACTTCCAAAAAAGTATCAGAAGAAGATTTAGCAACATTATTAGAAGCGGTGCAATTGTCAGCATCCTCTTATGGGCTGCAGCCGTATCATGTTTTTATCATTACAGATACTGAATTACGAAAAAAACTTCAACCTGTTTCTTGGGGGCAAACACAGATAGTTGATTCAACATATTTAGTTGTTTTGGCAAACAAAACGGAGGTTGATGCCGAATGGATAGAAGCTTATCTTAAAAACATTAGTGAAACAAGAAGTATACCTTTAGATTCTTTAAATGAATATCGAGAAATGATGCATGGCAATCTATTAAACCTTTCTACTGAAGAAAAGTCTAAATGGTCAGCCAAGCAAACATATATTGCCTTAGGTAATTTATTATCAGCTGCAGCGACATTAAAAATCGATACTACACCAATGGAAGGTTTCGATGCAACAGCCTATAATGAAATCTTAGGTTTAACCGACAAAGGTTTAAATGCCTGTGTTGTTACTGCAATTGGCTACAGGTCTGAAGATGATGCTTCGCAACATTATGCAAAAGTGCGTCAACCTACAAAAGAATTAATTACACAAATATAAATTTTACACTAATTTTTAAATACACTAAATTAAAAAGATGAAAAAAGGAATATTAAGTTTAGCAATTGCACTATTTATTGGTTTTACAGCAACAGCAACAGAACCAATTGAAGGTGAAACAAAAGAAGTAAATGCTGAAACAAGTACAGTTACTTGGAAAGCATACAAGGTAGGTGGTTCTCATGTTGGTACCGTAGATTTGAATTCTGGCGCTTTAATGTTTGAAGCTGATAAATTGACTGGTGGAGAATTTGAAGTTAATATGACTTCTTTAGTTTCTACTGATTTAGAAGGTGAATACAAAGGAAAGTTAGAAGGCCATTTAAAGTCTGATGATTTTTTCGGTGTTGAAACTCACGCAACAGCAAAGTTAGTTTTTACAAGTGTTGAGGCCTCAGGAAAAAATTCTTACGAAGTTACAGGCGACCTTACAATAAAAGGTATTACAAAACCTGTTACCTTTGACGTATCTATTTACGGAAGTAAAGCAACAGCGACTTTAAAAATTGACAGAACAAATTACGATGTCAAGTACGGCTCAACTTTATTTGGTGCAGCAGCTGACAAAGCTATATATGACGAATTCGATCTAGTAGTAGATTTAGAATTCTAAGATTTTTTTTAAACTTGACCTCACAGTTAAGCAACCTGCACTTTTTAACGAGTGCAGGTTTTTTTGTTTTTATTCTTAACAAGATTGGTGATTTTAAAAATGATTTCTATATTTGAGGTAATGAAAACAAGAAATACAAATACTTGGTGGTGGAACAACTCTCGACAGTCTTCGTGAGCTGAGCATCATTATAGTAAAACTATATAAGGCCTGTCATCACGACAGGCCTTTCTTATTTTATAATATCAAATGAAATACCAATTACAATCACATCACAAGAAAATACTAGCGGATACCATCACGCCAGTTAGTGTATACTTAAAAATCAGAGACCGCTTTCCAAATAGTATACTACTAGAAAGTAGTGACTATCATGCCAATGATAATAGCTTTTCATATATCTGCTGCAACCCTATTGCTTCGATAAAAGTCGAGAATGAAATTGTTATTCAAGAATTTCCTGATGGTTCATCAGATGAAATTCACATTGATGCAGATACCGATGTAGTGAAAATTATTCACGATTTCAGTCAACGTTTTGATGCAGGAAAAAGCGATTTCAAATTCATTGACAACGGACTCTTCGGCTATATGGCTTACGATGCCGTTCGTTATTATGAAGATGTGAAACTTTCTAAAAAAGACAATTCGGTTGCAATACCTGACATCTATTATGCGGTTTATCAGAATATAATTGCCATTAACCATTTTAAGAATGAAGCATACATTTTCGCTAACTGCTTTGAGTCGGAAAATAATGTTCCTGAAATTGAGCAATTATTGAATGTAAAGAATTTTGCATCCTATAATTTTTCTATGGATGGAGATAAAAAATCTAATCTAAAGGATGAAGAATTCAGAGAACAAGTAGCGATAGCAAAGAAGCATTGCCAACGTGGAGATGTATTCCAATTAGTATTATCGCGAAGATTTTCACAAGGTTTTAAGGGAGATGAATTTAATGTGTATCGCGCTTTACGTTCAGTAAATCCATCACCTTATTTATTCTATTTTGACTACGGAGATTTTAAAATCTTCGGAAGTTCTCCGGAAGCACAAATAATCGTTAAAGACGGATTGGCAGAAATACACCCTATCGCTGGAACATTCAAAAGAACCGGAAACGATGAACAAGACGCTGTTCTCGCCAAAGAACTAACCGAAGATGACAAAGAAAATGCTGAACATGTGATGCTTGTTGATTTAGCAAGAAACGATTTGAGTAGGAACGGAAATATGGTTGAAGT
>CALLIG010000305.1 GCA_938009735.1 uncultured Flavobacteriaceae bacterium | reverse complement strand
GCGACTAGATGTCAATTATAACTCGATTGGTCTAGAGTTTCAAAGTAGTACGCTTGATTACCGATTTAACCCAAGGAAAGGATTATTCCTTAATCTCACAGGGCAGGCCGGTATCAAGAACATCGTCGAGAATACAGAAATCACAAGACTAGAGTCGGAGACAATGGACTTCTCTACGATCTACGATAGCGTGGCATTGACGTCGTATCAGTTTCAGTTCAACACCGATATCGCGTATTACATCCCCTTACTAGATAATATAAGTATCAAGACCGCCAATAGATCAGGAGCCAAGTATAGTGGTGAAGAAATCTACAAAAACGAGTTTTTTAGGATCGGTGGTAATCGCTTGTTAAGAGGCTTTGATGAGCAGAGTATCTTAGCAAGTTTATACTCCGTATTCACATTTGAGTTGAGATTTATACTGGCTCAAGAAAATAATAACTTCACCCTGTCCTTACCCTTCATTGACTATGCATTTACCTATGACCCTAGTTTTGTAGGAGCATCCAAGTGGGATCAGCCGATCGGAGTAGGTGTAGGTATGAATTTTGAAACCAAAGCAGGATTATTCAACTTTGCAATCGCAAGTGGACAAAAAGAAGATATCTCTTTTGATTTCAATAATCTAAAGATCCACTTTGGGTATGTTAATTTGTTTTAGGGGGGAAGTCTGAAGTTATTTGTAATTACAATTTCAAAAATGCAAGAAATCAAATCTATTCAAGTAAAGTATATTGAATTAATAAAGGAGTTTTTTTCAAAGGAAATTCTAGAGACATCTAAGTATGAATCAATAGTTCAATTTGAAAAATACTCTAAAGACTGTAAAAGAAGTTCTGTTCTTATCAACACATTGTCTGGAACGATAACAAATTTTGAATACAAATTTCGGAAATTAATAAGGGAACTAGATAAATATTGGGAAGAAAACGATGTCAATGTTTCAAAATTCTGCCATGAATCTAATCTCAATAAAATCACAATTTGGCCTGATGGAAACATAGAAGAACTAACACCTAAGCTTTTAATGTTTTACGATATAATTTTAATTCCGGATCCAATTACAAATTTGGGTAGAATTGTAATCGAGAAAGGATTTTATCAAGATGCGTTAATATACTTTTCAATTATTTCAAAACTAGAAGTACTTACAAAGGCTGATTCTGACTTTCCATTAATAATATTTTTCAATTACAAAAAGAGTAATAGTCATTCGTTCATATCAAAAAATGAAGACATGGCCAACTTATATTTAGAATCACAACCTGGAATAATAGCTAAAAAAGCTTTCAATGAGATAGTCGGACAAAATTTAGAATCAATTGAGCCTGATTCAATCATGGAAGAACTGAGTAAAATTGGTAAATCCAAATTGAAGAAAGACTTCAATTATAATAAGCTCCATATCTTCCTGGGGCATTTTTTTGAAAATTACGAGGGTTTTGAATTATCTAACTCTCGGGGAGTTTTCGATTTCATATCAAGCCACAGACTTGAGAAGAGGAGAATGAATATAGGAGACTATATTTCAATCTTAGGTTTAATTACTACAAATTTCTCCATTATTCAAACTAGAGAATTGAACTCTAATAAATTAAATTCGACCAATTTAATAACAACTTTTAATAAGCCTTTTGTCCAGTACAAAAATGACATAATTTCTAAGGACTTCGGAGTCACTTTAAATATTCCTAAAGAAAATTTAATTAACTATTCTTTAAATCAAAATTTTAAGTGGCTTAATCATATCGACATTAAAACAGTACTTGAATTGAGACTAACGGAGGATTTTGAACGATTCAGAGAAATCATGAGAAATACTTCGAGTAAATTAAAAACATCTAAAATTGAAGAATTTCCAGCAGCTTCCGAAGAACTTAATAAGATAGTTAAGGAAAACGTTGAACAACTTATTGCGAAAAATAAGATGAAAATAGATAATTTAGAAAAGCGAAGAAAGATTTCAACAATAGGATTTGGAGCAACAACATTATTTACTTTAGCTTCTTTAGCATTTCCTGCAATCTTGCCTCTAACTATTATAGCATCAGGTTACGGAATAATAATGGGTGAAAATGCTAAAGATTTTATAAACAACCTTTTAACTGGGAATAGCGAATTAAAGGAGCTTGGTAAAAGAAATATGTCACTATTGATAGAAAATTCAGTTAACGATAAGTGATTATTACACTTTGATTGTTCATTCACTTGAGACTAAATGTCATTGTTTAAACGAAAACCCTGTAGCGGATTAATTCATCAAAAACATCAATAGTCTTATTGGTGGGCTTTTAAATATACAAGCCTGAAAAATAGTTTAGAAGGTCGACTAAATTAAAATTAGATTTAATTCACAAGAGCATGGCATTCAACTAGCTTTTCGAATACCTACAACTTCCTCAATATACTCAAGCCATCTCTAAAAGGTAGAATCAAGGACTCTACTCTAGGGTCGTCATGTGCTTTTGCATTAAAAGCTCTGAGGCTTTTGGTTACTCTGTCGGTTTTCGTTTCTAGGATCTTACCACTCCATAAGGTGTTATCTACGATGATGAGACCATGGGGATTGACCTGATCAAATATCAAATCATAATAGGTACTGTAGTGGATTTTACCAGCATCAATAAAGACGAGGTCGTACTTGCCTGGGTGCTTGGCTACATACTTGACGGCGTCGGTTGTGATGGATTCTATTTTGTGTTGGAGTCCTGATTTTTGGAATGCGGCATCAGAGATATACCGTAGCTCTGGATTGACCTCTAGTGTCTTGATATGTGCATCATCATCGGTACCGAGAGCCATGCATAGCGTAGCATAGCCAGTAAACGTACCGATCTCAAGGATACTTTTAGGCTTGTGGAGCTGACATAATAGTCGGAGCAACATACCTTGTATCGGCCCTGACAGCATCTGTGGTGCTAGGGTCTGTAGGTAGGTGGTCCGCTCTAGCTCATGGAGTACATCCGACATAGGGCCAGAGTGGTCGAGGCAGTATTTTTCTATTTCGTAGTCCGTAATATTCACGAAAGTGGAGTTGTAGTTTTAGATTCAAATC
>CALLIG010000304.1 GCA_938009735.1 uncultured Flavobacteriaceae bacterium | reverse complement strand
TAGTAGGGTCTATTGGTCGATTAAAACGGACTTCAAAACATTTGCTATTTGTATTAGCGATGATTTCATTCACAATAAATTCAGATGGTCTTGCAACTTCAAAACTATTTTGAAAAGAGATATAGTTCAAATACATTTTTTCGTTCGCTCTCTTATATTCAGTTACCACTTTAAACATAAGCCACGTGTTATTGTTTGTATTTAATGAGTTAAGAACATCCTTCTTGTATAAATCGAAAAGCTCATACTCCATCTTATGAATAGCGAAATCTCTTTTTGATATAAATAACCTACCATATATTCCATAACCAGAAATCACTTTTGAAATACTAATAGTGTATAGCGCTTCATCTTCTAAATAAGTATCTTCTTCTTTTTCAAAATTATGATGCTTAAGTAAATCGGTTTCTAAATTATTTACGTAATCATAACTATTCATTTTAAAATTTCTAATTGCATCATGCACTCTTAAAATCACAAATTCATTACCGCCATAACTTGGTAAAAAAGCGTTATTAACTACCTTGCTTTTGTTTATGTAATCATAGCTCATGGCTGGCAAACTATCTCTGTAAAAATCTAAATTCTGTTTATAATCATAAATTTTGACTTTAGTTTTCTCTAAATCTAACTGATCAAAACCTTCATCAAACACCTCTAAAATTGCTTCATTAAGATTTATATGAACCTGATCTTTCATTTGATAATCTCTATAATAACCAATAGTAGAAAATGAGGTTTCTGGAAAATTTTGAGGGATTGCCTCTATCGCTTTTCTTACAATTTTTCTCGCAGAGAGTACTTTTTTACGTTTACTTTTGGCTAGTACAACCGTTTCCTCCAATTCTAAGACAGCGGGTTGAAGCCTAAGCATATTTACTTCATACCGTTGTAGGTCATTGATTAAAATTTCTGTACTCTGATAGCCCATTGAAGATATTTCAATGATATCACCATAGTTTTTGTATTTCAGAGGTATTTTAAAACTACCGTCTTCGTTTGAAATAACACCTAGAGCTCTGCCTTTAATACGAATACTAGCGAATACAATAGGTTCTTGGGTTTTTTCATCAAGTAATTTTCCAATTATATACTCGTTTTGTTGAGAATAAATTGATGCAGAAATAAAAAGAAGTAAAATAAAAATGATCTTTTGGGGTGTTCTATTTCCCATTTTCGTAGTTGGTTTTTGACGTTATTAATCATAATGTCGGGGGTCAAAAATACCACAAGAATTGTACCAATTTATGTACAATCTATTGAATTGTAAAATAAACGAATGTTACATAAATACCAAGTAGAACCAATCCGTCACGCCAACCGAGACGTAACTTATTGGGTAAGAAGACTAAAGGAAGTACTAAAAACGAAATACCGAGCATCCAAAAGATATCGTTACTTAAAAGTCCTTCATCCATAACACGAATAGGAGTTATAATAGAGGTAATGCCCAATACGGCAAGTAAATTAAAAATATTTGAACCGATAAGATTTCCAAGCGAGATCGCTTTCTCCTTTTTGATAATCGCTATAATTGAGGCAGCTAATTCAGGAATACTAGTTCCAATAGAGACTATTGTTATTCCAATAATACGCTCACTAACACCGTATGCTGAAGCCATACCAACAGCACCTTTAATTAGTAACTCAGAACCTCCCCATAGTCCTAAACCACCTAAACCTAAAAACAAAACCGTTTTGTAAAGTGGTAAGGGAACGTCATCATCAGTTGCTTCATCAACGACAGCGGTTTTCTGAAAACGTAAAATATAGACCAAAAAAGCAAAAAGAGCGGTTACCATTATTATGCCCTCATATTGCTGGAGTTCACCATCAAAATATAGGAAACCGAAAAATAGTAGCGATGCAAGCATCATCATTGGCCAGTCGGTCTTATAAAAGTTTTTATTCACATCTATACTACCTAATAAAATAGTTATTGCTAAAACTAACCCTAGGTTAGCAATATTAGAACCAATTACATTACCCAAAGCTAAATCAGGAAAACCATCTAAAGCTGCTTTAATACTAACGATCAACTCTGGTGCCGAGGTAGCAAAAGACACCACCGTCATACCTATAACAATTTTAGGAATATTTAATTTGAGAGATAAAGCAACTGCTGCCTTCAACAACCAATTACCACCTAGAATCAATAGAACGAGTCCTGCTAGGATATAAAGGGGATTTTCCATTCGTCAGTTAGTTTGCACAAATATACAGGTAAGATTTTTAATTAAATGGGATAAATTCATTGGTAATAATGAAAACTATGATAGCCTAATTCGCAATCAAAAAGAGCTCAAAAAACCTCTTTTAACATCCTTATTTATAGTTTACAATTCGACCATTTTCAAACTCGAATTTTATATTTCAACAATGGAATCATCAAAAAGCAACCTTTTGATCCCCAAAAAGCCCTAGGTAAATTAAAAAGGCTCAAAAAAAGCCCTGCAATTGTTACATACAGAAAGGCTTATGAATATTTAAACCTTTATTATAAAACATATTCGTAGAATAAATGTGTAAATATATAACCATAATCGTCTTTTTAGTTTCAATAGTGTATTCAGTTGCATCGAATTATATCAAAATACTTGCAAGTGAATATTTAATAGTTATATCTTAAATGGACAATCGATTATTAACAACTATTTATTAACCTTTTAAAACACCTCCATTATGATTACACTAGCTAAATTTTTGTTGCTCTTATTGTTATCTGTGATAACGGTAATAGCTTAAGTAGAATCATATAGGCCTATAATTTTATAGTGTGAAATGCAAAAACACTTCGCACTATTACAAATCAATAATCCTGTCGGCCGGCAGGATTTATTATTTCAAAGTTCCTATGAACATGCTATATTTGTGAAAACCAA
>CALLIG010000303.1 GCA_938009735.1 uncultured Flavobacteriaceae bacterium | reverse complement strand
GATCATCTGTACTTCCTGCAGCTAATTCAGCTAAAACTCCTTCTACCTCTGTTGCTGTAAAATTGCCTGCCGTATCCGTTACATTTACTTCGTTAGCGATTTGATCATCTGTACCTACTAAACTTGATAAATCAATAACTTCGTTAGTACCGTTTTCTATTCCTATTGTAAGGTCAGTTCCGGATAATGCAGAACCACTAATATTTTGATCATCTGTACTCAAACCTGCTCCATCAACCAAAACCCAGTTGGTTCCGTTCCATTGCATAATTTGACCTACTGTTGTACCATCGGCAACATTCTCTAATTGTACTGCATTATCTGCAATCTCTGCATTTGTGATACCATCTGCAGCTATATCTAATGTGTAAGGATCTCCCGTAGTTCCTGTTCCTGATCTCACCAAAGTGCCATCAGTTCCATTAACAACTTCGTTTCCAATAACGCCATCTAATTCGGTTACGGTCACAGAACCTAGGTCAATAAGAACCCAATCAGTACCATCCCATTGAATTACTTCCCCTGATGCAGTTCCATCCGCTATGTTTTCAAGTTGAATCGCATTATCTGCAACCTCAGCATTTGTAATTCCATCTGCTGCTACATCTAAGGTATAAGGATCAACAGTAGTTCCAGCGCCTGAACGTGTTAATGTCGCATCTGTTCCATTGACAACTTCATTCCCGATTATTGCATCTGGATCATTTACATCTATCGACTGTGTAGCACCACTTTCATCTGTGTATGTATAAACACCATTTACTGGGGTTGATAATGTTGAAATAGAAGTATCCGTAATAGTTACTGTTCCTCCTGCTGCATTTGTAAAAGTATATGTACCATCAGTATTATCAACTAATGCTACTGTTCCTGAGGCTGCATTAATTTCATCAATTGCTGCTTGAACATCTGTCGCGGTAAGACCAGAAATCGTATTATCATAGTCGACATCGGTTGCTGTTTGATCTAAAGCTGATAAATCTGCAGTTACTGTATTACCATTTTCAATATCTAAAGACAAGGTATTCGTACCTGAATCAAAGGTAAAGTTCTGGAGTTGTTGGTTATCAGAAGAAGTTAATTCCCAAGAATCACCATCCCAGAAATAAATAGTTCCAGTATTTGTATTTACATAAATGTCTCCAGTATCGGCTCCTGCAGGAGTAATAGTTCCTGGAGCAGTAACGTCAATACCACTTAACACCTCGCAATTACATTGATCTTCTAATGTAACCGTTGTTTGAGCAAATGCGATTCCTGAAATCAGAAAGGTTAGTGCTGCTATTAATTTTTTCATTGTTATTATTTTACTTAAACACGTATTGTATTATTTAATGGTCTTATTATTCATTACAAGCATTACCTTATGTTGAATAATATATCTAAGTAGAATAGTTAACTATTACTCTGTTCACGAGTGAACGTTTTCAATGAAGAAATGAATGTTATTTTTACATTCAAATAGCCATCTAGTTTTCTTAAAGAAAACCTTGGTTAAGCGTGGTTAAGTTATTCATACTTTGGGTTGTAAAAACCGATCTTCAATAGATTGAATCATTTTCACTTTACAAAAGTAACCTTAAGATGCCCTTAGGAAAATAAATGTTGTATAACCGTTAAAATGCAATGTATAGCTCTTAAAAGTTGAGGTTTTAAAATATTTCATTGATCGATTAGCCATTGTATATCAACACTTTCAAGCTCATTTTGTGTAGGAAAAATCACTTCGAAACAATAGTCAGCCCTATCCCAAATTAACCTTTTCATGCTCCGTAACTCGTCGATCAATTAGTTCCGGTTTTAATCGAATTTGGAGCAATTCGGAGCGAGAAAATATTGCTAAACACGATGGAAGTAATTACCTTAAATCGATCGTTGTTTTTGGTTTAACGACAGCGATAACAGTTGAGGTATTAAAAAAAATGCTGTGAAGGTCTTTTTAGGCAAAATGAATTACAGAAATATGAAATTCCCCTCCTAAGAACAGAGGTTTTATAGGCTAATAAGTTAAAAACAATTACAACTATTTAGATAAAACTGTATAAAAAAGTTAATTTATCTTCAAGCGATGAATGATTGTTCTAATAGTTCTTAAGGCTCTCCCATTAAACGCTAGAATAGAAACAAAAGTAAAATTATACAATTATTAAGTAAGTACACTCTTAATTTTTATTGACCCTATAGGTGATTCTTCTATTCGTAATTACCGTTCTCACTTTTACCGTTAATGTACCAGACGATTCGCCTGAAAATGGAATATCTTGATCGTTGGAAGTGTCATCAGGGTAAACAATATTCTCATAAACCCCTAGATCAGAAGTCACTACGTCAAAAGTGAATGAACACGAAGTACCTGCAATAACATTGAGGCCCGAGACTATAAAGTTAGTTGCACCAGGTATTGCAGTTATGGTCCCGCCACTTGACGAAGTAGCATCTGGTGTCGGTGAAATCATCATTCCAGCTGGAAAATTATCTGTAAGTGCAAAATTAGTTAGATCTACACCTTTTGAGGGGTTATCAATAACAATTGTAACTGTAGATTCATCACCATCAAACATAACAGGTGGGGAAAATGACTTACTCGAAACTGCAGGAAATGCAATTTCATTTGAAATTACAAAAACCCCTCCCCATATACCTTCAAAGGCACTTCCTAAATCTATAGCAGCAGAAGTGGCACTATTGGCGACCAAACCTGTTGCATCAAAGACATCACTATCCACTCCCCAGGAGTATGCGAAGCTTGGGCTTCTTCCTCCCATATCTATTCCAAATTCAGAAATAGTTCCATTCAGCGTATTATCATTGGGGTTTAGCGCATTGGAAAGTGCCGTGCCATTAATATTTACGAAATCACCAGTATTACTAGCCTCTCCATCAAAACCGAAATAACCAGCATGTGTTTGAAAGGTACCTGTATCTGGCGTTAAAAGCCCTGTAACTGTAAAATTACTACTTGCCCCAAAACCAAAGAAATCGAAACCATCCCAAATAGCAATATTCTTGGTACTTAAGGCAGGGTCTTTATAAACAACAACCATATTCCAACCACCAAAAGGTCCGGTCCATCCACTACCAGTAATTAGCGCAATATCTGCTACCGTATATACTCCGCCGCCTGCTGACTGTACTATACCGGTTACGTCTGCATAAGACATAAAGGTTCGCCAAGTACTGCCACCACCTGAATTGGATTGCACGATATTTCGTTCTTGCGCTGCTATGGCAGTATAGCTGACAGCCCCCGGTTCTTTGAACTTTACCTGATCAATATTTACAGTACCTGGAGGGTTAGTTGTACTTCCTAAGGTAGAATTGTATGAACCACCCCAGTATAAACCCGCCCATTGTACACTTGCTCCTGCAGGAATATTAAAGGTATTGTTACTAGAATTAATAGTAACAGGGTCGGCATCAATGTCTGAATACCCCATATTTATGCCATTATTAGTAGTTGGAGTAGCTGGGCAACCAGAAATGCACTCTAGATTGGTATTACCCCGCATTAAAAAGTCGCCATTCAGGTTTTTGGTAAATCTTTCCTCATAATCTCTAGGTAAAGCGGGATCGCTTTCGTCATCCAAAATAGTCCCTGTCGCGATATCAGTAATATTTACGGTTAGATCAGAAATATTACTAAACTGTACCGTAAACGTTTCGTCTCCTTCTAAGATAAAATCATCGCTTATTGGCACAGTTATTTGTTCGGTATCACCGACAGTACCACTAAATGAAAGTGTTCCAGATGTTACAACATAATCGCTGCCTGCAGTAGCCGAGCCGTTAATGGTTGTAAAATCAGTTGTAAAGGCACCAGCAGCGTTTCCACCAGTATGAGTTACTGTGAATATCATATTACCGTCGGTCTCATCTAAAGATTCGTCATTAATTGAAAGTGTTGGTGAGGGTGCGACAATATCGAATGAAACTTCTGTGTTAAAGCCAGCTGCAAGGGTTGTATTTAAAATAAGAATTCCATCCTGATAGACACGAACATATGATGTACCGTTCCAACCATCCCCATAATCATCTTCTAAAAACAAATCATAGTTAGTTCCAAACGGGACTGCCAAATAGGATTCTGGACTTCCTAGATTATTGTACGGTGTGTTCGTTGAACCATCAAAGCAGTCAACCGGATTACATATTCGGTCACCTATCTGTGAATCTGAAGCATCTCTGAAAGTTACTCTGTTCTCGGAAGACCATCCTCCCCAACTTACTTCAATAGTAATGTGAGCTTGACCATATGAAAATATACTAGTCAATAGTAAAATAGTAAATATAAAAAACTGCCTTTTGTATAATATTGTTGTTATCATTTTAGGGGTATTTTAATGACGTATCAACAAACTTGGTTTAAATATGCTACTTAAAAGAATATATGTTGTGTGCCTCTATAAAGTTGTTTGTCAAAGGTCAGAAAACAGTTGTGAAAGATCTCTAAAATACTATATATTAAACAACTAGAACATACAAATAAAGGTCAAAAAATACAGTTATACTGTGTTTTTTGACCTTTAACGTAAACGACAAAGTTTACTAAATTATTCCAAAATAATAAATTCTGACCTTCTGTTTAATTCATGTTCAACCGCAGTACATTTAGCACCATTAGAACATTTGTTAATTAGTTTCGTTTCACCATAGCCCTGACCTTGAAGACGTTCTTTAGCAATACCCTTAGCAATCATATAATTTACGGTTGATTCTGCCCTTTTTTGTGATAAGGATAAATTATAAGAATCTTTACCTCTACTATCTGTATGAGAATTTACTTTAATTTTCAAGCTCGGATATTTTTCCATAGCTGCTATCACTTTTTCTACTTCAAGCTCTGAATCACTTCTTATATTATATTTATCAAAATCAAAGTAAATCGTACTCAATTGAAGTAATTTAGCCAAATCATCACCAAAACCTGCAGTTACCGTATCTCTTTCTAAATAGAAATCAATAATTTTTGGCTTAGAATCTGACTTTTCTAAATACTCTTCAGAAGGCACATAACCTTGAGTCATTGCCCTAACAAAGTTGCCTTTATTACAATCAATTGATAGCGTATAATTACCATCAGAATCTGTAATTGTAGAAAATATTTCTTCATTATTTTCATCAATTACTTTTACGGTCGCACCTACCAAAACTGCATTCGTGATTTTATCACGAACGGTTCCTGTTATTTCTTGGTTACAATCTAACTTAAGCGGTATAGTCTCTAAAAGAGCATATATATCATCAGCGCCTTGACCTCCAGCTCTATTTGAAGCAAAATATCCAGTTCTTGTATCTTCTTTGAAAACAAATGTAAAGTCATCCATTTTACTATTTACTGGCTCTCCAATATTGGCAACAAGACCATCTAATTTACCATCAGCTAGACTAGTTGCAAAAACATCTAAACCACCAAGGCCGGGGTGGCCATCAGAGGACATGTACAATATACTTTCACTTGATACAAAAGGAAAGGTTTCTCTCGCCTCGGTATTAATGTTATCACCTAGGTTAATAGGCTTCCCAAAACTACCATCTTCATTGATTGAAACTTTAAAAATATCAGATTCACCAAATGTACCTGGCATATCTGACGCAAAATACAATGTTTTTTGATCTGGACTTAAAGCAGGGTGAGCAACCGAATATGAATCATTATTGAATGGTAACTCTTTTATGTTAGACCAAATACCATCAACAAGTTCAGCTCTAAATATTTTTAGGCGGATAACCCCTTTTTCATCTTTTACGTACTTACCCTCGTTAAAATTGTTTCTTGTAAAATATAATGTATTACCGTCAATTGTAGTAACTGATGTAGATTCATGTAATCGTGTATTTAGATCATCACCAAACTTAGCAACGGTATTAATTGATGCACTATCTACATCAACTTTATACAAATCTAAAAAGTCTTTTGAATTCCAAGTCGAACGATACCGCGCAAGATTACCTGTATCTCTATCGGAAGAAAAAATAACTCCTTCCTTATAAAACGAAGGTGCAAATTCAGAATATGGTGAATTATAATCAAAAGGCTTTAGTTCATACCTTCCTGAATTATTTTTAATGTCTTTAAGATAATCTTTCTCACTTTTAAAAGCAGTAGCCCTTCCATCATCACCTGTTGCAGCAATAAAAGAGTTCATCGCAATATTTGAGTTCTCGTAATCACCTAATGATTTCAATGTTTGAGCATACCTGAAATAATAATCTGGAGTCACTTCTGCCGGGTACTCTGCAACCAGTCTTTTATACATGGTTGATGCCTCTTCATATTTTGCATTGTAATAATATGAGTTGCCTAATTTTTTCAAAAGATCTGCTGAAACATAACCTTTGTCAAGTATTCTCTTATAAATATCAATAGCTGGACTAAAAGAGTAGTCCTCGTAATTCTCATTTGCTTTTGTAACTAATTTGTTGTCTTCTTGAGCGAATAACATAGTGCCAAAAGAAAATAACACCATAATTAGAAGTAAAAATAATTTTTTCATCATTATTAGCATTTTAAAAGAAACGAGGAGAAACTAATTTATTGAACGTTTTAACTAACTCATATCTTAAGAAAATCTCAAAAGATCCATCATTGAACTGAGTTCCACCTAATTCTGATGTTTCTCTGTCATATGCTAAACCTAACATCAGTTGATCTGTTATTTGAAAACCAGCCATAGCACTAACTGCTGCGTCCCATCTGTAAGCAGCACCTACAGAAAATTTATCATTAAAAAGAAAACTAGTAGAGAGATCTATTTGAAGAGGAGCACCACCAACTGCTTTTGTCAATAAAGCCGGCTTAAATTTGTTATTGCCTCCAATATCAAAAACATAACCCGTTATCAAATAAAAATTGATTCGTTCTTGAGATAAAAATTGAACGGAACCAGCGTTTGTTTGAGAATTATCAAAATGCTGCGTTCGAAGCAAATTTGGTGCTGACAAACCAGCATAAAATTTACTAGTGTGATAATAGATACCAACTCCAACATTTGGAGAAAATCTATTTTCAATATTATCTACATTTACAGGTTCAGCGTCAAAGTTTCGCAATCCATTAAAATCAAGATTTAAAAGATTACCACCAGCTTTTAATCCAAAAGAGAGTTTGCCATCTAGTGATACATCGACGGTATAAGAAACAACTGCATCAAGATAAGTCTCAGAAACTACACCATCGCCTATGTCATCTTTTACTACAGAAACTCCATATCCTAAATTACTGTTTCGAATTGGCGAATGTAAATTAAGTGTAAAAGTTTCAGGAGACCCATCGAGTCCAACCCATTGGGCTCGATACAGCGCTGCTGCGCTAAACTGCCCCCTTGACCCAGCATATGCAGGATTAACGGTTATTGTATTAAACATGTATTGCGTATACTGAGCATCTTGCTGTGCAGTAACGTCCTCAACTACTACTAATAAAAGTAATAAAAATGGTAGAAGGAGCTTCTTTTTTAAGATCATGCTTCGGGTATAAATAATTATTTACTTATATAAAGATATTCGCTATCTGTCTTATTTTGACCATCAACTGTCGTATAATCAAAGATATAAAAATATATACCAGATGGTAAATAGTTACCAGTATTCAAAGTCGACCTCCCTTTAGACTGTCCATCAAATACATTGTTCTGATTGTTATAATTTTCACCTTCATAGACCGCTACACCCCATCTATTAAATATTTTCAAAGTACTACTTTGCACCTTATCTAGCCCCCGAATAAACAAAAAGTCATTCTTACCATCGCCATTAGGTGTCAGCATTTGATTAACCTCTATATCCTCATCAGGTGGTGAATCATCAGTTGGATCTAAATAATCAGGAGTACCATCACCATCGGTATCATCATTGGTTGGGTCACCATCACCATCTGCATCTTCATCTGGAGTATCAATACCATCACCATCATCATCAAGATCTCTGTAGTTAACATCTTCAGTACCATCTGTATCTGGAAGATCGTTTGCAGGATCATTGATTTCATCATTCACATCAAATCCATCATTGATATCACTTCCTTCATAACCATCATCTAAGCCGTCGCCATCTGCATCAGTACCTAAATACGTTTGATCAGGGATGCCATCAAAGTTGAAGTCATTACCTTCATTATTATCAGCTACAGTATCGTTATCACTATCTAAATCAATATAATCAGGTGTGTCTTCACCATCATGATTATTCGGAGTGATTCCTTCTGGATATGCAGTATTCAAGCCCATATTAAGCTCATAGGTTGCAGCATCGTCATTATTTGGAGCGATATACCCTTCTGTTGTTTGACCTTCTACATTATCAGGAATGCCATCATCATCTGCATCTATATCTAAATGATTTGGTATCCCATCACCATCTGTATCTAAAGGATCAGTCAACGGATCATTATCTCCATCTAAATTCGGATCTTCTTCTGTATCTAATATTCCATCATTATCATCATCCAAATCCGTTGCATCTGGAACACCATCCTCATCGGTGTCATCACAGTCAATTGGTGTTAAGCGTAAACGAATTCCATTAATCAATCTGTCAGAAGTTGTATAAAACTGAACTTGTGTTACAGTCTGTTGTGATTCCCAAACATACCTAACTGGTCCAGTAACAGCAGTTGATGTTGTATTCTCTACAAAATAGTTATTGGTAATACTATTTGAAATTATTCCTGCAGGTAAAGATGCATTTGTAAGTACATACTCAACATTGTCTAAAGCAATTATGCCATCTCTGTGTAATGCATCAACCAAGGGAGAATGTTCAACCGCAGACATTACAGGTACCGTCCCAGAAAAAGAAAAGGTCACCGGCACGCCATCATTAACTTCGAAAAGACCACCGAAACTTTTGGTACTTGCCCCAGTAACACTTACTAAGACACTACCAGCAGGCAAACCCCATTTTGCACTTAAATCAACATTTGTTGCTATTAGACTACCATCAACCACTCCGTTAGGAAAACCAAAATCAGAAGCAAGTATCTCTACCTGATCTAGTTCGGTACAATCATCCATAAACATGGTGAGGTCATCTAGCGTAACATTCGCGTTGTTCGCAGTTACAGAAGAAATAAAAAAAAGAAAAACACCTAAAAAGGAGTACATTCTTAAAGATTTTCTTTTAAGATTTTGTAAAACATTAGTCGTAATAAATTCCATACGTGTCAGTAATTTAAGATTTACTAATCACCATGGCATCAGGTATTTACAAGTAAGATGTTTGGGACAACTTTAATGTATGTAATGCAAGATATACCTTATATTTTGATCTTCAAATTCTTTTGATTGTATAAATTGTGAAATTCCTTTTAAAAACATAATTATTCGTTAAAGGGTAAAATGTATAGTGCAATGACTACAAATAAATTACGTAAGTTTTCTTGAAAAGGACGTCATAGCAATTGATTCATCGACTATTTACACATTTCATCGACGTACCAAAATTTAGCTAATAAGTTCATTACTCGGCAATTATCCTACGAAATTTCAAAAACAACCTCCTTGAATTTTGTTAAACTAAACTGTCATATTTACCTTATTTTTGTGCAAATTTTTCTCAATGAGCTTTGAACAAGAAATATTACGTCGTAGAACTTTTGGTATTATTTCGCACCCTGATGCAGGTAAAACAACATTGACTGAAAAGCTATTATTATTTGGTGGTGCTATTCAAGAAGCAGGTGCAGTAAAAAATAATAAAATCAAAAAAACTGCGACAAGTGATTTCATGGAAATTGAAAGACAGCGTGGAATTTCTGTAGCAACTTCTGTTCTTGCATTTATATATAAAGATAAGAAAATCAACATCTTAGATACACCTGGGCACAAAGATTTTGCCGAAGATACTTTTAGAACGTTGACAGCTGTAGATAGTGTTATTGTTGTAATAGATGTTGCCAAAGGTGTGGAGGAGCAAACTGAAAAATTGGTTGAGGTATGTAGAATGCGAAACATACCCATTATTGTTTTCATCAATAAATTGGATAGAGAAGGAAAAGACGCCTTTGACTTATTGGACGAATTAGAACAAAAGTTAGGACTTTCGGTAACTCCATTAAGTTTTCCTATTGGTATGGGTTATGATTTCAAAGGAATTTATAACATCTATGAAAAGAATATTAATCTTTTCAGCGGAGACAACAAGAAAAATATTGAAGAGACAATCGCTTTCGATAATCTTGAAAATCCGGAATTAGAGAAAATCATAGGAAGTAAAGCTGCCGAAGAATTAAGAAGTGAATTAGAATTAGCCAATGGTGTATATCCTGAATTTGATAAGGAAGCTTATTTAGATGGCAGACAACATCCTGTGTTTTTCGGGTCAGCACTTAACAATTTCGGAGTAAGAGAGTTATTAGACTGTTTTGTCGACATTGCACCAACACCAAGACCTAAAATGGCTGAAGAACGTCTTGTTGATTCGAATGAAAAAGAACTTACAGGTTTTGTTTTTAAAATTCATGCCAACATGGATCCAAAGCATCGTGATCGTCTAGCGTTTATTAAAATAGTATCGGGCACCTTTGAGCGTAACAAACCATATTTACATGTTCGTCAAGGTAAAAAATTAAAATTCTCAAGTCCAAATGCTTTTTTTGCTGAGAAAAAAGAAATTATTGATATATCATACCCAGGTGACATCGTCGGTCTTCATGATACAGGGCACTTTAAAATAGGCGACACATTAACCGAGGGCGAACAATTACATTATAAAGGCATACCTAGTTTCTCTCCAGAACACTTTAGATACATCAATAATGCTGATCCTATGAAGTCTAAGCAACTTTACAAGGGTATTGATCAATTGATGGACGAAGGGGTCGCTCAACTCTTTACACTTGAATTAAACGGACGTAAGGTAGTAGGAACTGTTGGTGCATTACAGTTCGAAGTTATTCAATATCGTTTGGAGCATGAATATGGAGCTAAATGCTCTTATGAGAACTTTCCAGTTTATAAAGCTTGTTGGGTAGATCCAGACGATCCTAAGAATGATGAGTTTAAAGAATTTCAGCGTGTGAAGTCCAAATTCTTAGCAAAAGATAAGCGAGGACAATTAGTGTTTTTAGCAGATTCACAGTTTTCTTTACAAATGACGCAATCTAAATACCCATCTGTCAAATTACATTTTGTTTCAGAATTTGATTAATCACAAAATTACATTTTAATAAAATCGGTGCTGCCAGAAATA
Source organism: uncultured Flavobacteriaceae bacterium (assembly GCA_938009735.1). Taxonomy (GTDB): domain Bacteria; phylum Bacteroidota; class Bacteroidia; order Flavobacteriales; family Flavobacteriaceae; genus Maribacter_C. The sequence goes on along the minus strand of CALLIG010000303.1, from coordinate 13,020 downwards.
GGGTTTCCTATTTCATCATATTCATTTGTTTCTATTTCAATTCGACAAGTATCCAACTCAAATTCGGCGTCCACAGATTTGTTAGGTGCAATAGAATGAATTAAGAGTGAATCTATTTTTTGATTCTCTGTTTTCAATAACCACAAATAATATTCCTCTGCTCTTAATTCTATAACAGAACTATAATTGCGCTTCCCAAGTTCAATCGACTCAATTTCAAATATGGTATCCTTATATATTGAAAGGTAATTGTCTATTTGATTTTTGTAATCTTTTGTCTTTGGAAGAAAGGATAATACACACTCAGGAGTTTTATTCTCCGAAATAACTTCTTCAACCACAACTTTTGCAGGTTTGCAACTGGAAATAATAAGCAAAACAAAAATAAAATGCATTTTCATCGTTTTAAAGATATGACAAGTTGAATTGAAATCTTTATTTAACTACCTCTAAAAAGCTAGTTCGTAAGCATATTCTCTTAAAAATAAAAAAGCCGCTAGAAAATTCTAGCGGCTTTTTTATTTTTAAGCTTCTCCTGTAGGACCAAAATTCATCGGTATTGGTGGTTGCTCATAATCTTTTATTGTACCATGTGCCTTTTCAAAACGATGCACATTATCATTTAATGCTTTTAGAAATTTCTTTGCATGCTGGGGTGTTAGTACAATTCTACTCTTCACCTTGGCCTTTGGAGCACCAGGCATCATACTAATAAAATCCACTACAAATTCAGAAACTGAATGATTAATTATAGCAAGGTTCGAATATATCCCTTCTGCCATTTTCTCATCTAACTCTATGTTAATTTGTTTTTGTTTTTGATCTTTTTCGGCCATATGATATGAAAAAATAAACCCTGATAATAAATTATCAGGGTTTGTTATAATTTAGAATTTTAAAGCTTCTTTACGAGCCATAATTTCATCATACTCTTCTTTCGAACCTACAATGATATTCTCATAATCTCTCATTCCCGTTCCTGCAGGTATTTTATGTCCTACAATAACATTCTCTTTCAAGCCTTCTAATGTATCTACTTTACCGCTTACAGCAGCTTCGTTTAATACCTTAGTAGTTTCTTGGAAGGAAGCGGCTGAGATAAATGATTTCGTCTGTAACGACGCTCTTGTAATACCCTGAAGAATTGGAGTCGCTGTTGCAGCAACCGCATCTTCACCAACTACAAGATTCTTATCATTTCTAGTTAAAATTGAGTTTTCATCACGAAGTTCTCTAGCTGTAATAATCTGACCTGCTTTAAGGTTTTCAGAATCTCCAACTTCAAGAACTACCTTCTTACCGTAAATTTCATCATTTTCTCTAATGAAATCATCTTTATGAACCAATTGGTTCTCTAAGAAAATAGTATTCCCCGGATCTTGAATACGCACTTTACGCATCATTTGACGAACAACAACTTCAAAGTGCTTATCATTAATTTTCACCCCTTGCAGACGATATACTTCTTGAACCTCATTCACCAAGTACTGTTGTACAGCAGATGGGCCTTTTATTTTTAAGATATCTTCTGGAGTAATTGAACCATCAGAAAGTGGCATACCAGCACGAACATAATCATTCTCTTGAACCAAGATTTGATTTGAAAGTTTCACCAAGTATTTCTTAATCTCACCAAGCTTTGATTCGATAATGATTTCTCTGTTACCTCTTTTAATTTTTCCAAAAGAAACAACACCGTCAATTTCAGAAACAACAGCTGGATTCGATGGGTTACGAGCTTCGAATAATTCAGTAACTCTTGGTAGACCACCTGTAATATCACCTGCCTTAGCAGATTTACGAGGTATTTTCACCAAAATCTTACCTTCTTTTATCTTCTCACCATCATCAACCATAATATGTGAACCGACAGGAAGGTTGTACGAACGTAAAACCTCATTTTTCGTATTCATAATCAATAAGGTAGGAATCAACTTCTTGTTTCTAGACTCAGATATAACCTTCTCTTGGAAACCAGTTTGCTCATCAATTTCTACTTGATAAGTAACCCCTTGATCAATATTCTCGTAAGCAATCTTACCTCCGAATTCAGAAACAATTACACCGTTGTATGGATCCCATGAGCAAATCACTTCACCTTTAGCAACTTTAGCTCCGTTCTTAACGAAAATTTGAGAACCGTAAGGAATATTGTTAGTACTTAAAGTGATACCAGTATTAGCATCAACAACTTTAAGTTCTGATGTTCTTGAAATTACGATATCTGCTTTCTTACCTTCATTATCTTCTCCTGAAACAGTTCTAAGATCTTCGATTTCAGCAACACCAGCAAACTTAACTTCTAACTTGTTATCTTCAGAAATGTTACCTGCAATACCACCTACGTGGAATGTACGCAACGTAAGCTGTGTACCAGGTTCTCCAATCGACTGTGCAGCAACAACACCAACAGCTTCGCCTCTTTGAACCATTTTATTGGTGGCAAGGTTTCTACCGTAACATTTAGCACAAATACCTTTTGGCGCTTCACATGTCAATGCAGAACGTACTTCTAATTTATCAATAGGAGCAGCTTCAATTTTTTTGACATCAGCTTCCATTATTTCTTGACCAGCGAAAAGAAGTATTTCCTCATTTAAAGGATTGTAGACATCATGTAATGAAACACGGCCTAAAATACGTTCCCCTAAAGTCTCAACAATTTCTTCGTTTTTCTTCAACGGCTTAACTTCTACCCCTCTTAATGTTTCACAATCTTCGATATTAACAATAACATCTTGAGAAACATCAACTAGACGACGTGTTAGGTAACCAGCATCTGCCGTTTTTAAAGCGGTATCTGCAAGACCCTTACGAGCACCGTGAGTAGAGATAAAGTATTCTAAAATTGAAAGTCCTTCCTTAAAGTTAGAAAGAATAGGATTTTCAATAATTTCACCACCACCTGCAGTAGATTTTTTAGGCTTAGCCATCAACCCACGCATACCTGTTAACTGGCGAATTTGTTCTTTAGAACCCCTTGCACCAGAATCAAGCATCATATACACAGAGTTGAATCCTTGTTGATCTTCACGAATACGTTTCATTGCAAGCTCCGTAAGTTGGGCATTTGTAGATGTCCAAACATCAATAACCTGATTGTAACGCTCGTTATTAGTAATAAGACCCATGTTATAGTTGGCCTTAATAGCATCAACTTGAACATTGGCCTCAGCAATCATTTCATGCTTTTCTTGAGGAATAATAATATCTCCTAAACTGAAAGATAGACCACCTTTGAAGGCGAAATCATATCCCATCGTTTTAATTTTATCCAAGAAATCTGCGGTAGTAGGAACATCAGTAACTGCTAAAATTCCACCGATAATATCTCTTAAAGATTTTTTATTTAATACATCATTGATATATCCTGCAGCTTCAGGAACTTCCATATTAAACAAAACTCTACCAACCGTAGTAGGTATTACTTTATTTACCAATTCTCCTTCTTCGTTGAAGTCTTTTGCTCTTACTTTAATACCAGCATTTAAATTAACCATGCCTTCATTAAATGCAATCTCTACCTCTTCATAAGAATAAAATGTCAAACCTTCGCCTTTAATAGGCACTTCAGGTGTTGACTTTCTTTCTTTAGTCATATAATATAGACCCAAGACCATATCCTGAGAAGGTACAGTAATAGGAGATCCATTCGCTGGATTCAAGATATTATGAGAAGCCAACATCAATAGTTGCGCTTCTAAAATAGCCTCTGGCCCTAACGGAAGGTGAACCGCCATTTGGTCACCATCAAAATCCGCATTAAATGCCGTACAAACTAATGGGTGTAAACGAATCGCTTTCCCTTCAATAAGTTTTGGCTGAAATGCCTGTATACCTAAACGGTGTAATGTTGGAGCACGGTTAAGTAATACAGGGTGTCCTTTCAATACATTCTCAAGGATATCCCAAACTACAGGCTCTTTTTTATCTATTATTTTCTTCGCAGATTTAACCGTCTTAACAATACCTCTTTCAATCAATTTACGGATAATGAAAGGCTTGTATAATTCAGCAGCCATATCTTTAGGAAGACCACATTCAAATAATCTCAATTCTGGTCCAACAACAATTACCGAACGTGCAGAATAATCAACACGCTTACCAAGTAAGTTTTGACGGAAACGACCTTGCTTACCTTTCAATGAATCTGAAAGTGATTTCAACGGCCTGTTTGATTCTGTCTTAACTGCTGATGCTTTACGAGTATTATCGAAAAGTGAATCAACCGCTTCTTGAAGCATACGTTTCTCATTTCTAAGAATTACTTCAGGAGCTTTGATCTCAACCAATCTTTTTAAACGGTTATTACGAATAATAACTCTTCTATAAAGATCATTTAAATCAGAAGTAGCAAAACGACCACCATCTAATGGTACTAATGGACGTAATTCTGGTGGAATAACTGGCACCACCTTCATAATCATCCACTCTGGTCTGTTATCTCTATTTTCTTGAGACTCACGCAACGCTTCAACAACTTGTAAACGTTTCAACGCTTCCGTTTTACGTTGCTTCGATGTTTCAGTATTCGCTTTATGTCTTAAACTAAAAGACAATTCTTTAAGATCAATTCTAGCTAAAAGATCAATAAGACATTCAGCACCCATCTTGGCGATAAACTTGTTAGGGTCAGTATCATCTAGGTATTGATTCTCTTGTGGAATTTCCTCAATAATATTCAAGTACTCTTCCTCAGTTAAGAAATCCATTTTATTGATTTCTTCCCCTTCAGGACCTTTTGCAATACCTGCTTGAATTACTACATAGCGTTCGTAGTAAATAATCATATCCAATTTCTTGGAAGGAAGACCAAGTAGGTAACCAATTTTGTTTGGTAACGAACGGAAGTACCAGATATGAGCAACAGGAACAACCAAATTGATATGCCCTACTCTATCTCTACGTACTTTCTTTTCAGTTACTTCGACTCCACAACGATCACATACAATACCACGGTATCTGATACGCTTGTATTTTCCACAAGCACATTCGTAATCCTTTACAGGACCAAATATACGCTCACAGAAAAGTCCATCACGCTCAGGCTTATGGGTTCTGTAGTTAATAGTTTCAGGTTTTAAAACTTCGCCTCTTGACTCTGCCAAAATTGCTTCTGGAGATGCTAAGCCGATTGAAATTTTATCAAACCTTTTTTGCGGTGTATTATCGTTTATTCTTGCCATAATTATATGGTGATAATTTAAATGTGTGTTATTCTATAGTATTCAAAGCCCGTATTACCTACTCTTCTAGTCTGATATCTAAACCTAATCCCTTAAGTTCATGCATCAATACGTTGAAAGATTCAGGCAATCCTGGTTCTGGCATGGTCTCTCCTTTAACAATTGCTTCGTAGGTTTTAGCCCTACCAATAACGTCATCAGATTTTACTGTCAAAATTTCTCTAAGTGTTGCAGACGCTCCATAAGCCTCTAATGCCCAAACTTCCATCTCTCCAAAACGTTGACCACCAAATTGAGCTTTACCACCCAATGGTTGTTGCGTAATCAATGAATAAGGACCGATTGAACGAGCGTGCATCTTATCATCAACCATATGACCTAGTTTCAACATGTATATCACACCAACTGTTGCTGGTTGATCAAAACGTTGACCTGTTCCACCGTCAAATAAATAAGTATGACCAAATCTTGGAATACCAGCTTCGTCAGTATAGCTATTAATTTGATCAAGTGTAGCACCATCAAAAATTGGAGTACCAAACTTCTTACCTAATTTAAGACCTGCCCAACCAAGAACAGTTTCATAAATCTGACCAATATTCATACGTGATGGTACACCTAATGGATTCAATACGATATCAACCGGAGTTCCGTCTTCTAAGAAAGGCATGTCTTCTTGACGTACTATTCTAGAAACGATACCCTTGTTACCATGACGACCCGCCATCTTATCACCAACTTTAAGCTTACGTTTTTTAGCAACATAAACTTTAGCTAACTTTATTATTCCCGCTGGCAACTCATCACCTACAGAGATTGTAAACTTATCTCTTCTTAAATTACCTTGAAGATCATTCAATTTAATTTTGTAGTTGTGTAATAAATCTGCTACAGCAGTATTCGCTTCTTTATCTGTTGTCCAAACTCCACCGACTAAGTGAGCAAAATCATCAACTGCGTTCAACATTTTTTGAGTATACTTCTTACCTTTTGGCAGAACCTCTTCACCCAAATCATTCAATACACCTTGTGATGTTTTACCATTGATCAATACGAACAATTTCTCAACTAAAATATCTTTTAATTGTTCGAATTTTACTTCATATTCCAGTTCCAATGCATTAATAGCATCTTTATCTTCAGAACGCTTACGCTTATCTTTAATAGAACGAGAAAACAATTTCTTTTCAATAACAACACCTCTTAATGATGGAGAAGCTTTTAATGAAGCATCTTTTACATCACCGGCTTTGTCTCCAAATATTGCTCGAAGTAATTTTTCTTCCGGAGTTGGATCAGACTCTCCTTTTGGAGTAATCTTTCCGATTAATATATCCCCAGGTCTAACTTCAGCACCAATACGAATCATTCCGTTTTCATCAAGATCCTTTGTGGCCTCTTCAGAAACGTTTGGAATGTCATGTGTTAATTCTTCAGCTCCTAGTTTAGTATCACGAACATCCAAAGAATATTCATCAACGTGTATAGATGTGAAAATATCTTCTCTAACAACTTTTTCAGAAATTACAATTGCATCTTCAAAGTTATACCCTTTCCAAGGCATAAAGGCAACAGTTAGGTTTCTACCTAAAGCTAATTCCCCTTTTTCAGTTGCATAACCCTCACAAAGTACTTGTCCTTTTTTAACCTTATCACCTTTTCTAACAATCGGCTTTAAGTTTATACTAGTACCTTGATTCGTTTTTCTAAACTTAACTAGTTTATAGGTTTTAGAATCTTCTTCAAAGCTCACCAATTTCTCAGCTTCACTTCTTTTATACTTTACAGTAATCTTTTGAGAATCTACGTACTCAATAGTACCATCACCTTCAGCATTAATCAATACTCTTGAATCTGAAGCAACTTGACGCTCTAGACCAGTACCAACAATCGGAGACTGTGGTTTCAACAATGGTACTGCCTGACGCATCATGTTTGATCCCATCAATGCACGGTTGGCATCATCATGCTCCAAGAAAGGAATCAATGATGCAGAAATTGATGCAATTTGATTCGGAGCAACATCTGTATAATTAATTTCAGATGGATCTACTACAGGAAAATCACCTTCTTCTCTAGCAATAACCTTATCGGCATCAATTTGACCGTTTTCTTTCATAGGAATGTTTGCTTGCGCAATTTTCATTCCTTCTTCTTCCTCTGCACTTAAATAAGTAAACTCCTTAGTATTAACTTTAGATTTATCTACTTTTCTATATGGAGTTTCAAGGAAACCCATTGGGTTTACTTTTGCAAAAACTGCTAAAGATGATATCAAACCAATGTTTGGTCCTTCAGGAGTTTCAATAGGACAAAGTCTACCGTAGTGCGTATAGTGAACATCACGAACCTCAAAACCAGCTCTTTCTCTCGAAAGACCACCTGGCCCTAATGCTGATAATCTTCTCTTGTGCGTAATCTCTGCAAGTGGATTCGTTTGATCCATAAACTGAGATAACTGGTTTGTACCAAAGAAAGAATTAATAACTGAAGACAAAGTCTTCGCATTAATTAAATCGATAGGTGTAAACACTTCGTTATCACGAACATTCATACGTTCACGAATGGTTCTTGCCATACGAGCTAAACCAACACCAAACTGAGAAGATAACTGCTCACCTACTGTACGTACTCGACGGTTTGAAAGGTGATCAATATCATCAATTTCGGCTTTAGAATTGATAAGCTCGATTAAATACTTAATTATTGTAATGATATCAATCTTGGTCAAAACTTGTTTGTCCATTCCTATATCCAACTGTAACTTTTTGTTCATTCTGTAACGACCAACTTCACCTAAGTTGTAACGTTGATCAGAAAAGAACAACTTGTCAATTATACCTCTAGCTGTTTCCTCATCAGGCGGTTCAGCGTTTCTTAGTTGACGATATATGTGTTCTACTGCTTCTTTTTCTGAGTTAGTAGGATCCTTCTGTAATGTATTGTGAATAATAGCGTAATCAGACTGTGCATTGTTCACTTTGTGTAAAAGAATAGATTTTACATCAGCCTCAATAATTTGGGCAATGTGCTCTTTCTCTATAATGGTATCACGGTCTAAAACAATTTCGTTTCTTTCGATAGAAACTACCTCTCCGGTATCTTCATCTACGAAATCTTCATGCCACGTATTCAAAACTCTTGCCGCTAATTTGCGACCTAAAACCTTTTTTAATCCAGCATTCGAAACTTTAATCTCTTCTGCTAAATCAAAAATTTCTAAAATATCTTTATCTCTTTCAAAACCTATAGCTCTGAACAAAGTAGTAACTGGTAATTTTTTCTTTCTATCGATATAAGCAAACATAACGCCATTAATATCGGTAGCGAATTCTATCCAAGAACCTTTAAAAGGTATTACCCTAGCAGAATATAATTTTGTTCCATTTGCATGGAAAGATTGTCCAAAGAAAACACCAGGTGATCTGTGTAACTGAGATACAACAACACGTTCAGCGCCATTTATAACAAAAGTTCCAGATGGAGTCATGTAAGGAATTGTCCCTAAATAAACATCCTGTACAATAGTTTCGAAATCTTCATGTTCTACATCAGTACAATAAAGTTTCAAACGTGCCTTTAAAGGAACGCTATATGTTAATCCTCTCTCGATACACTCTTGAATAGAATATCTTGGTGGATCTATAAAATAATCAAGAAACTCAAGTACAAATTGATTTCTAGTATCTGTTATTGGAAAATTCTCTTGGAAGGTATTGTATAATCCTTCATCTCCTCTTTCATCAGATTTAGTTTCAAGCTGAAAAAAGTCTTGAAATGACTTTATCTGAATGTCCAAGAAATCCGGGTATTCCGGTGTGTTCTTAGCGGATGCGAAATTAATTCTTTCAGTAGTGTTTGTGAACATCTATGGACAGTATTATATAGTGAATACTAAAATTGCAAAACTTTAATTGGGTCGTATATAACTTTATATACTTTACTTCAGTCTATAAAATAGGTTTAGGTCTAGTCGCAAAAAGCGAAAAGACCTAAACCGAAAGTGCTATTGGTTGTTGCTATTACTTAAGCTCAACTTCTGCTCCTGCTTCTTCCAAAGATTTTTTGATTCCTTCAGCTTCGTCTTTAGTTACACCTTCCTTAACGGCCTTTGGTGCGCTATCAACGATATCTTTAGCATCTTTCAATCCTAATCCTGTTAATTCCTTAACTAATTTAACAACTGCTAATTTTGATCCACCAGCGGCTTTCAAAATTACGTCAAATTCAGTTTGCTCTTCAGCAGCTTCACCACCAGCAGCACCACCACCAGCAGCAACAGCAACTGCAGCAGCTGCAGGCTCTATACCATACTCATCTTTTAATATATCAGCTAATTCGTTAACCTCTTTTACGGTTAAGTTAACTAACTGTTCTGCGAAATCTTTTAAATCTGCCATTTTTCTATCGTTTAATAAATTTTTAAAATATAATTGTTTTTAGTGCGTACTATTCTCGTTCTGATAATGTCTTCAAAATACCGGCAAGTTTACCTCCACCAGATTTAAGTCCAGAAATAACATTCTTGGCAGGAGATTGTAATAATCCAATAATATCGCCAATCATTTCTTCTTTAGACTTGATACTAACTAAAGCATCTAAGTTTTCATCACCAATATAAACCGCTTCTTCTACGAAAGCACCTTTTAATAAAGGCTTATCAGATTTTTTTCTGAAATTCTTTATCAATTTAGCAGGAGCATTTCCAATTTCTGAGAACATTAAAGAAGTGTTGCCTTTCAATACTTCAGGTAATTCTCCGAAATCTTTATCAGAAGCTTCCATTGCCTTTGCAAGCAATGTATTTTTAACTACAGCTAACTTAACATTCGCTTTAAATGCAGCTCTTCTTAAATCAGAAGTTACTACTGCATTTAAGCCAGAGATATCTGCCAAATAAATGGTAGAATTATCTGCTAACTGCGCTGTTAAATCTTTTATAACCGTTGCTTTTTCTTCTCTTGTCATAATTAAAACTTTTAACTAACGGTTATACAATTGTCTTAGGGTCTAACTGAACACTAGGACTCATAGTGCTTGACATGAAAACACTTTTCATGTAAACACCTTTAGATGAAGTAGGCTTCAACTTGTTCAACGTTTCTAGCAACTCTTGTGCATTCTCAGCAATTTTATCTGCAGAGAAAGAAGATTTACCTATTGCCGCATGAACAATACCTGTCTTATCAACCTTGAAGTCAATTTTACCAGCTTTTACATCTGTTACTGCTTTAGCAACATCCATAGTAACTGTACCCGTTTTTGGATTTGGCATTAAACCTCTTGGACCTAAAACTCGTCCTAAAGGTCCTAATTTACCCATAACGCTTGGCATTGTGATGATAACATCAACATCTGTCCAACCGCCTTTAATTTTATCCAAATATTCCTGTAATCCAACATAATCAGCGCCAGCTGCAGTAGCTTCGGCTTCTTTGTCAGGCGTAACTAAAGCCAAAACTTTAACATCTTTACCAGTACCATGTGGTAGTGTCACTACACCACGTACCATTTGATTTGCTTTTTTAGGATCAACTCCTAAACGAACAGCTAAATCAATAGATGCATCAAATTTTGTATTAGTTATCTCTTTTACTAAAGCAGCGCCTTCTGAAACAGAATAAAGTTTGTCTTTATCTATTTTAGCATGGGCTTCCTTTTGCTTTTTAGTCAATTTTGCCATTTAATTGTGCTTTATAAGATTTAAAAAGGTCGTTTACCGGCTACCTTCATACCCATTGAACGAGCTGTACCAGCAATCATACTCATTGCTGATTCTACTGTAAATGCGTTAAGGTCAACCATTTTGTCTTCGGCTATCGCCTTAACCTGATCCCAGCTTACGCTACCTAATTTTACTCGGTTAGGTTCGCCAGATCCTTTTTTAATCTTAGCTGCTTCCATCAATTGAACTGCCGCAGGAGGTGTTTTAACAACAAAGTCAAACGACTTGTCTTTATATACCGTGATAACAACTGGTAATACTTTACCTGGTTTATCCTGCGTACGAGCATTAAACTGCTTACAGAATTCCATGATGTTAACGCCGGCAGCACCTAAGGCGGGTCCAACCGGTGGCGACGGATTCGCTGCACCTCCCCTAACTTGTAGTTTAACTACTTTACCTATTTCTTTTGCCATTATTTAAAATTAAATTCAAGTCGTATTAGTTGGAAGCAAACACAACTTTATATATGTAACATTTGTACTATACTTTTTCTACTTGCATATAGCTGAGCTCTAATGGCGTCTTTCTTCCGAAAATTTTCACCATAACTTCTAGCTTACGCTTTTCTTCATTAATCTTCTCAACAGTACCATTAAATCCATTGAAAGGACCATCAATTACCTTAACTGTCTCACCAAATACAAATGGTATTGCAACACTATCAGTACTAACAGCCAACTCATCAACTTTACCAAGCATTCTATTCACTTCAGATTTCCTTAACGGAACAGGATCACCACCTTTGGTTTCTCCTAAAAAGCCAATCACATTAGTAATTGAACGAATAATGTGAATCATCTCACCACCCAAGTTTGCCTTTACCATGATATAACCAGGAAAGTAAACTCTCTCCTTGTTAATCTTCTTCCCTTTTCTAATTTGGACTACTTTTTCAGTAGGCACCAAAACATCCTCTAAATAATCAGAAAAACCCAATCTTGATACTTCACTTTCGATGTATCCTTTGATTTTGTTTTCTTGACCACTTACAGCCCTAACCACATACCACTTTTTTTCTAATACTTCTGACATAGGGTTTGGCTTATTTTAGGATATCTTCAAAATAAAACTTAATCATTTTGCTGAAAACTGTATCAACCCCCCATGTTGCAAGGGCAAATAAAATAGAAAATACCGCCACAACAACCATCAAATTTGATGACTCTGCCTTAGTAGGCAACGTAATGTTGTTTTTTAGCTCTTCAACTGATTCTTTTATATATGTTAACATTCCTAATTATGTTTTTGCACGGGTTGAGGGGCTCGAACTCTCGACACCTGGTTTTGGAGACCAGTGCTCTACCAACTGAGCTAAACCCGTATCTATTTACATTGAAAGGTATCCGTCAAAAAGACGGACACCCTTAAATGTATATTACTTTAAAAATTTTAATCTAAAATCTTAGTAACCTGACCAGCACCTACAGTTCTACCACCTTCACGAATCGCGAAACGAAGACCGTCGCTCAATGCAATAGGAGATAATAACTCAACAATAATAGTAAGGTTATCACCAGGCATAACCATTTCAACTCCACTTGGAAGGTTGATTGTACCTGTAACGTCTGTAGTTCTTACGTAGAACTGTGGACGATAGTTATTATGAAATGGTGTATGACGACCACCTTCTTCTTTCTTAAGGATATAAACCTCAGCTTCAAATTTAGCATGCGGCTTAACAGAACCTGGCTTACAGATTACCATTCCTCTAGAAATTTGTGATTTTTCAATACCTCTTAATAAGATACCTACGTTATCACCTGCTTCACCTCTATCTAAAATCTTACGGAACATCTCAACACCAGTAACTGTAGAAGCTAATTTCTCAGCACCCATACCAATAATATCAACAGCATCACCAGTATTTGCTACACCAGTTTCAATACGACCAGTTGCAACAGTACCACGACCAGTAATCGTAAATACATCTTCAACAGGCATTAAGAAATCTTTTTCAATATCTCTCTTTGGAAGCTCGATCCAAGCATCAACTTCTTCCATCAATTTCATTACAGTATCAACCCACTTTTGCTCACCGTTAAGTGCTCCTAAAGCAGAACCAGCAACAACAGGTCCGTTATCACCATCATACTCATAGAAAGAAAG
>CALLIG010000302.1 GCA_938009735.1 uncultured Flavobacteriaceae bacterium | reverse complement strand
TAGCATTTCTGCCATTTCAATCCCTATTAAACCGCCACCAACTATAACAGCTCGCTTACACGTTTTGTTATCAGGCGCATTAGCTTCGAGTTGGTCTAAATCTTGTTTAGAATAAAGTCCTTGAACTCCTAATAAATCTTGTCCAGGCCAGCCAAATTTATTAGGTTTTGATCCTGTAGCGAGAATTAGTTTATCGTAACCAATTAAATTACCATCGGCCAAAACCAATTTCTTATTTTGATGATCAACCGTATCTACATATCCTTTTACCAAATCGATTCTGTTCTTTTTCCAAAACCAATCTTCATAAGGTTGCGTATGTTCGAATTTCATATGCCCCATATAAACGTACATAAGTGCAGTACGAGAAAAGAAATAATCCGTTTCTGCAGAAACGATAGTAATTCTTTTGTCTGAGTTTTTTCTGATATGACGGGCAGCTGTCACTCCAGCAATTCCGTTACCTATAATAACAATATGTTCCATGTGTTTGTATTGGGAATGAAAATTAGGTCGTTGTTAAATGTAAGAACTTAATCACATTGTTTAATTTAGAAAGAATTTAAATATGAAACTAGCTTGTAAGGTTTGCATATCAGTTTCGTACATGTAAGCCCTTGATTTTTAAAATCTTAAAAAAAACATAAAAGTCAATTATTTTTGTAGGGTTGTTAATCTGCTTGCGACAGAGGTTTCAGTTTTGAATAACAAAACCAATTATTATGAAGACAATTAAAAATATAAGCTTAGCAATCGTTTTGTTTCTATCGACATCGGTAATGTTTGCACAAAGTACCTCAGAATTTTTTTCAAAATCTGAAACTTTCTTTAAAGCAAATGTGAAAAATGGAAAGGTTGATTATAAAAGAATAAAAGATAATCCAGATTCGTTAAATGAATTATTAGAAATGGCTTCAGTTATTTCTGTTTCTAAGGATGCTGCAAGCGAGTATCAATCTTTTTGGATTAACGGGTATAACCTTTTGGTTATTGATGGTATTGTAAGAAACTACCCGATAAAGTCGCCTTTAGATAAAGCAGGTTTTTTTGATGGACATAAAAATGATATCGGAGGTACTAGCATAACCCTTAATGATATTGAAAATAAATTACTTCGCAAGAATTTTCCGAAAGAAGCGCGCTTTCATTTCGTATTGGTTTGTGGTGGCTTGGGTTGCCCTCCAATAATTAATGAAGCATACACTCCTTCTAAACTAGATACACAATTAGAAGCGCAAACAAAATTAGCGTTGAACGACCCTAAGTTCATTCAAGTCAATAAAAACAAAGTGAAAATTTCTCAGATTTTCGAATGGTACAAGGGCGACTTTGAGCATGAAGGAAAAGTCATAGATTTTATTAATAAATATAAATCTGAAAAACTTCCAGAAAAAGCAAAAGTATCATACTATCCTTATGACTGGACGCTTAACGAAGTCAAATAGCGGAGTTGATAAATGCACTTTTACCCCTTCAATTACATCCAACTTAAAAATAATAAAATGAAAAATATCTATTTACTAGCAGCAGTTTTTTTTATATCAATCTTTGGTTTTGCTCAAGAGGATCAAGATGCTAAAGAAGTTACAGACAAACCAGAACAAAGTAATATACAACAGTACACGCCTTCTAAGCTGCTGAATAAAGGTCAATGGGATATTAAATTTTTTAATGGATTGTACACCCAAAATAAGCAAACAGATGGTGGCAGTTCAGCACAAGATATTGCAAGACAGAATTTTTTTACTAGTACTACAGAGATTTACACAGGAGTAAGTGAAAATTCTAGAGTAAATATTGGTTTAATTTTTCAAGTTCGTGCGAATACATATAATGGAGCAAAAGCAACTAGTGTTTTTAGTTTTGAAGATAATACTACAGATGCTCGAAGTGGATTGACCACTATAGCGCCTTCAATTCGTGTTCAACCTTTTAAGAATATTGGTAATTTTTCTTTTACCAGTTCTTTATTCTTGCCGCTTTTCAAAGATGTGCCAAATGCTCCTTATTTAGATAAGCGTAGTGTTTTTTGGGAAACTAAGTTTTTCTATGATAAGACCTTTGGTGGTAACAAATGGCAGGTATTTACAGAAGCAGATTTAGGTTTTAACTTTGGTGAAAATAGACAAGAAGCTGATGCTGCCGAGGTCAATGAAGGAGAGCGTTTTGCAAATAATAGTCTGGCTGTACCCGTAAGTGTTTTTCTAAGTTATTTTCCTTCTACAAAATCCACCGTTTTTATAAATGGGCAACATAATTTTTTCATAGGCTATGATAATCCCAATGATAATGGCGAAAACTTTTCGCAAAATTATACGGCTTTAGGTTTCGGTGGAAAGTATCAGCTTACCAATGCTTTAAACGTAGAACTCTCTTATAATAAATTCGTAAGAGGTAGTAATTTTCAAGGATTGGGTCAAACCTTTAGCCTTGGATTGCGTGCTATTCTTTAGTGATTTACCTTAAATACCTTATTTTTGCAGGCTAATCGCAAATGAATGAGGGTTTTAGGTTTTTTACTGCTTTGCTTATTTCAGTTTTCCTGTGCGAGTCAGGTAACCGAAAAAATAAATGGAGTTAGTTTTGTGGCCTCACGTAAAGAAGCTACACAAGATCATGTAAATGAGGTGCTTTTGGTTAATGCCAATCATGCAGCTGTAATGCCTTTCGGATTTATTCGAGACATCAATTCACCAGAAATAATTCACAATACTGAACGCCAATGGTTTGGAGAAACCAAAAATGGAGCAAAACAGTATATTGAACAATTACATAAAAACGGTGTTCAGGTTATGGTAAAACCTCAAATTTGGATATCAAAAGGATTATTCACAGGAACGCTGACAATGAAATCTTCGGAAGAATGGGAAGCTTTAGAAAAATCATATGACAATTTTATTCTCACCTATGCCGATTTAGCAGAAGAAACTAATGCAGAATTATTATGTATTGGTACAGAATTAGAGCAGTTTGTAAAACATAGACCTAAGTATTGGAAAAAGCTTATTCAAAAAATCAGAAAGGTTTATAAAGGAAAACTGACTTATGCTGCTAATTGGGATGAATATACTAGAACCACATTTTGGGAAGATCTTGATTATATTGGCATAGATGCTTATTTTCCTTTATCCGATAAGAAAACACCCACGGTAGAACAACTCCAAAAGGGATGGCAACCTTGGAAAGATAAAATTGCTCTTTTATCTAAAGAGAAAGGTAAATCGGTTCTTTTTACTGAGTTTGGCTATCGAAGTATGGATTTTACAGGAAAGAAGCCTTGGTTGGTAGATCGTAATGATGAAAAAGTAAACTTAGAAGCTCAAGTAAATGCAACGAAAGCTATTTTTACAGAGTTTTGGACGGAAGATTGGTTTGCTGGCGGGTATGTCTGGAAATGGTTTATTAATCACGAAAATGCTGGCGGAAACAATGATAATCGCTTTACACCCCAAAATAAACCTGCGCAACAAGTTATAACAGAGTATTATAAAACACAATAATATGTACCGATTTTGTTCCCTCTTAATCGCCCTTTTAATCATGAGCTGCTCTACAGATGCGTTCAATGGATTAGAAACACTAGATGACACTTTATCAGAAAACAGAATAGTATTAGATAATGTGATTGCTTGCGCTGCTAGTGGTGACGCAGATAAAAATGCAATTAGTGTTTTTTTCTACCCTAGATCAGGTGCAACCAATATAAAGTATTTTGAAACAGAAGATGCTACATTTGACAAAAACGATTTCGATAATTATCGTCAAGTTATAGCACCTTTGTCTGATGTTTTCAATGGCTACTTGAAGAAGTTTGATATTACTTCAGAAGTTGAAAAATGGGTAATAGTTTCTTTTGATGAAGGAGGTCAAACACATTTGTCAAATCCAATACTTCTAAAGCAAAATACAAAGCCTACCGAGTATTTACCTCAAAATATTTCTATCGATACTACATCTACTATGCCTAATTTTTCTTGGAAAGATGGATTATATACAGATACTAAAATATATTTTCAAGTAATTTCCGATGCTAATAATAATTTATTATCAGGGACTTATACGTTTGAAAAACAATTTCAATATTATTCGCTAGATAATGTAGTATTGAATATCACTAATGGAACACCAGAAACTTTAAAAACAGAAACCTCTTATGGTTTTACCTTAATGGGTGTAAGTGAAGATAATTGGGTAAATCTATTTTCAGTAGTACCTTTTGAAATTGAATAATTGACTTGAGCCTAGTTCTCATGAACATATTGCTTGTGATTTCTTTGTTATATCGATATGTTATCTTTGGTTTCTAAATGACCTTTGTGATGATCAGGCGATATTTTTCCCTGTTGTTTTTTTTGATTTTAACTATGGGCTTTGCCCAAGAGAATCTAGTATCAGAAATTGAGATAAACGGCACCAAACGAACTAAAGTGTCATTTCTGAAAAAGTTAATTGCTCTTAAACCAGGAATGGTTTTAGACTCCACAATTATTAAAAATGATATCAATCGATTAAAGCGCTTACCTGCAATATCTTATGCGGATTATGAAGTACGCTCTTTGAATGACACTTATCAAGTTGAATATATCGTAGAGGAGAATTTTACCTTAATACCTTTTGCAAATTTATTTTCTTCTTCCAATGATGATTTTGCGTTTCGTGTAGGCTTACAAGAGTTTAATTTTTTGGGAAAGAATATAACCTTAGGCGGGTTTTATCAGTACGATAGATTTAATTCATATGGCTTTAGTATCCGAGCGCCGTACCTCTTTAGTCGCAAATTTGGTTTGGCATTTAACCATAATAATTTTACTACTCAAGAACCCGTTTTCTTCGATGATACTACAGCAGATTATAAATACAATAATAAAGGATTTGAGATTTTAGGGCTTTATGAATTTAATTTTAAAAATAGAATAGAACTTGGTTTTAGTCTATTTACTGAAGATTATGAATATTTGTCTGGTGCGACTAACAATCAGGTGCCACAAGAGTTAAATGTTGATAAGCATCTCATAAAGCTAATTTACGAATACAACGATTTAGAATATTTTTATCAATATATAGAAGGTTTTCGCAGTATTTTAAATTTTCAATATGTAGGTAGCACGGATGTTAATTTGCCAGAGTTTTTAATTGGCTTTAATGATTTCACTTATTTCCATAGGATAGGTAAAAAAGGAAACTTGGCAAATAGATTACGCTTGGGATTAGCTAGTAATGTAGAAACCCCATTTGCTCCATTTACCGTAGATAATAATTTAAATATCAGAGGTGTTGGTAATAGAATTGACCGTGGCAGCGGAGCGATTGTTTTCAATACCGAGTATAGGCATACCTTAATAGATCGAAACTGGTTTGTTTTACAAAGTAATGTTTTCATTGATGGCGGTACATGGAGAAATCCGGGAGGCGGTTTTGGCGATTTTGCTGATAGTCAGAACATACGTGTCTACCCAGGTGTCGGACTTCGATTTATGCATAAGAAGATTTTTAATGCAATCTTTCGAATCGATTTTGGCTATGGAATAACAAAAGATTCGTCTAATGGAGTAGTGTTTGGTATTGGCCAATATTTCTGATTCGAAAATATTAATTTTCATTGTTGAATAAATCGTTAACTAAATTTTTGAACAACTTGTTTCTTCACAATTAGGTTCTTTAATTTTGTAAAAGATGATGTGACTTTTTAGGCATCATTTTTGAAGTTTATCTTATTTATATAATGTATACATGATATTAAGTTTTTTCAATAAATGTGTTTTAATCTTTTTTGTCTGCATTGCTTTTCAAGGTTTAGCACAAGACTCTTTGGCTACTGCTACTGCCGAAAAGGGAGATGGCATCCTTTCATTACTTCGAAAGCACGGCGTTAATCCTTACGAGGCATACGACGATTTTATTGCTATGAATATGGACAACCTTCGAGATAGTGTTCATTTGTATGAAGGGCGTGTATACCGTATTCCAGCTGTAACACTAGATAGTGTCGTTATTGTTGATGCCATTGAAAAAAAATCTACTGAGATTAAAAATATAGAATCTAAAGAGTATTCCATCTTTGGTGATAAGCATAATGACGTATTAATAAAAAGTAAAAAGTTAGAAGGAGCGGTTTATTATTTGGTTTCTGGTCATGGTGGCCCTGATCCTGGGGCTATGGCCGTTTATAAAAATAAATCAATTGCAGAAGATGAATACGCATATGATATTACGCTACGTCTAGCGAAGGAACTTTTAGCACATAGTGCGACGGTATATATAATTATTCAAGATCTTAATGACGGAATTCGTGATGAACGTATTTTAGAAATCGATCATGATGAGGTTGCTTATGGTGGCAAGGACATCCCATTAAATCAAACAGCAAGACTTAAACAACGTGTTGATATTATTAATGATTTACATAGAAAAAACCGAGGTAAATATCAGCGTTTGATTGTTACGCATATCGATAGTCGAAGCAAAGGGCAAAATATTGATGTATTCTTTTACCATCATGAAAAGAGCAAAAACGGCAAAAAATTAGCAGAAAGCGTTCACAAGACTTTTGGTAAAAAATATAAAAAATACCAACCCAATAGAAACTATACGGGTACTTTTCGAGACCGTACCGGACTCTATTTGGTGAAAAAGACACACCCGGCAATGGCTTACATTGAAATTGGAAATATTAAGAATAAGAAAGATCAAAAGCGTATTCTAGAGCCTGATAATAGACAGGCTTTAGCTAAGTGGATTTCAGAAGGGGTATTATTAGATTTTGAAGGAGGAGAAATAGGGCGTATTCGCTAAATAGCAATCTTTCTTTTATAATAATCGTGTAACTGTTCTGGCCCTGCCCCTAAATAGTTTTTTAGATGTATCACTCCGAAATGATACTGTAGAGTAACTTCACCTCGCTTTTCAAATCTTCTTGCTGAGGTGACAACATGCTTGGGTAAGATTTTGAAATCAACAAAATCGTAAAGTCTATCAGTAAATTCATTATCCTCATAAACGATATAGTCTTCGTTAAAACCACCAGTTTCTTTAAACAGAGTTTTTGTAATGAAGAGCGATTGGTCCCCGCCACGACAAACTTTGAAATTCAATTTGGTGAACCAAGCGAAAAAAGCTAAAAACCGACTAGAACTGTCGAATCGCATTCTAAAACAACCTGCTTTACTGCCATTTAGTACTGCATTTAGAAT
Source organism: uncultured Flavobacteriaceae bacterium (assembly GCA_938009735.1). GTDB lineage: Bacteria > Bacteroidota > Bacteroidia > Flavobacteriales > Flavobacteriaceae > Maribacter_C. The sequence goes on along the minus strand of CALLIG010000302.1, from coordinate 20,045 downwards.
AGTTGCATCGAAATTTTTAGGAGGTAAGGTGTCAACATGAAGAAAGTATAAAATTTCTCCTTCTGCCTTCTTTGCACCTAAATTCAATTGTTTTGCACGTCCTTTGGGGGCTTTAATAATTTTTGCTCCTAATTGTGTTGCTATTTCAATTGTAGTATCCGTACTACCGCCATCAACAACTAAAATTTCCTTGACGTTCGCAGGATTGCTATTTTCTCTAATAAACGTTAGAGCCATAGCAATGCTACTTTCCTCATTTAAAACAGGAATTATAATGCTTATTTGGGGGTTCTTTGCCTTCATTCAAATTATCTTAGCAGCATCCACCACCATTGTAATGCCATGTGCTTTCGCTTATATGAATTTCATCACTTGCTTTTGCTAAAGCAGCAGCAGTTTTATCACAAACAGCTAAGGGTTGATTTTGAACTAAAATATGACCTAGTTTATCATCAAAATACTCCTCATCGCCATAATAAATAGCAGTTTTTCCAGTAAACATACAAGGGCCATCTTCTGGCATTGGGTCTTTAATGGCTGCAATTTCTATTGATTCAATAAAAATCAATTCGTCTGTGGGGTAGTGGTTTGGAGATAATACACGGTATGATTTTCTCGCACGTATTTCGATAGTTCCAAAACCGGCATCAGTCAATACTTTTACATAGTCTTTGATAGGAATACTTCCACTAAGACATAAGGCTCTTAATCGATCATCATTCCTTAACGTTTCATTCATCGGCTGCTCGCATGTAGGATCACTCATCACTAATCTCCCATTTGGCTTTAAAACACGATACATTTCAGCAACGGCTTTTTTCAAATCGTCAATCTTGAAAATATTGAAAAGGCAGTTTTGTGCAGCAACATCAATACTTTCATCAGCAACTGGTAAGTTCAATGCATCACCTTTAACAAGATTTACATATTCACTTTTGAACCAATCATTTTCTTCTTCAGCAACTTTGAAGTTCTTTTCTGAGGCTTCAAGCATTTCATCAACAACATCAACACCCGTAACTCCTCCTACTTGTCTTGAGAAATATGAAAATTGTAAAAGCTCCATTCCCCCACCAACCCCTACATACAAAACTTTCGGGTTATTGATCAAATCTTGTGCAGAAACGGTGCTTCCGCAACCATAGTTCATTTCTTGCATAATGTTAGGAATCGAAAGCCCTGGGAACTGCCAAACTGGATTAGTCGTGCAGCATAAGCCAACATCTGGGGTTAATGCTGCTTCTTTATATAAATCGTTAGTCGCTTCTAAATAACTCATGCTTTTATGTAAAATTCGTTAGGTAAGATGATGGTCGCGTGATGCACGAAGTTTTAACATCGGGCACCGAGCATCTTGCATCGAACAATGGTTATAATTCTTTTATTAATTCTCTAAAAAGTTTTACCATTTTAGGCTCCGTTTTTTTTGCAATACCAATAATCTCTTGAATATCAACTGGTTGTAAATTATCAGGGTCACATTCATCGGTCAAAACTGATACCGCTATAATGGGTAGTCGTAAATGATTGGCAACAATTACTTCTGGCACAGTACTCATTCCCACGGCGTCGGCTCCTAGCATTTTTATCATTCGATATTCTGCTCGAGTTTCTAACTGTGGCCCTACTACTGATGCATATACTCCTTCTTTTAACGAGATGTTTTCTTTAGTAGCAATAGCCATTAATTTTTTGCGCATTTCCGAGTCATATGGATTAGCCATATCAACAAAACGATCTCCGAATGCAGCTACGTTTTTGAAAGCTAGTGGTGAGCCACCTTGTAAATTGATATGATCTTCAATTAGCATCATATCTCCTTTTTTAAAGTCTAGGTTAATTGCCCCTGCAGCATTAGAGATAAAAAGCTTTTTAATGCCTAATTGGTGCATTACTCGAATTGGGTAAGTAACATCCATAAGGTCGTAACCTTCATATAAATGAAAGCGACCTTGCATAACCACAACTTTTTTTCCTTCAAAATTGCCGTAAAGCAATTTGCCGCTATGAAATTCAACGGTTGCTAATGGAAAGAAGGGAATATGGTGATAATGCGCTTCAATGGAGTCTTCAATTTCATCTACAAGTCGCCCTAAGCCTGTGCCAAGAACAATACCTATTTCTGGTGCATCAAATCCTTTGCTTTGAAGATAAGCTACTGATTCGTCAAGTTGTTTTTGTGTCATTTTTTAAGATGTTTTAAAAAAGGTAAAAAGGCGTCTGTTGTAGCAATGTCTTCATAAACATCAACATCGTTTCTAGCCTCTAATAATTTTATGTTTTCGTTTTTTAAATCGTTTAATGTGTTTTGCAGAACGGATGAAGTACCCCAAGTTTTGTTTTTAAAAACTTCAGCATTGAAGGCTTTCATTCCTAATAAATAATAACCACCATCTTCAGCCGGACCGATAACAAAATCTTTAACTTTCAAAATAGTAAAGGCCTTTTCAAGGTCATCCTCACTTAAATCATACATGTCGCTACCAATTACAATAACTCGTTCAAAGCCAGATGCAAACCCCGCTTGAAATGCATTTGCCATACGAACTCCTAAATCTGTCCCTTGTTGTAATCTTTTGTCATAGACGGCATTATCCCAAATGTCATTCATCCAAATTTCTTCAGAATACCATACTTGTTTTGCAGCATTCACATTTTGAGTTATTGCTACTGTATGATTTAGCAAAAACTTATAGATGTCTAAAGCGCTTTCATCACCAACTTTGGCTGCTAATCTAGTTTTACATTTACCTAATTCAGGGTTTCTGGTGAAAACGAGTAAAAGATTCTTAGAGGCAATATTGTGATAACTTACCGTTGCTGATTCGTTCTTTTTTTCTTGTGGTAAAATAATGCCCATTATGAGATAAGGAAGTTTATAAAGAATTAATTACTTTGATTAGTGTCATAAACTTTCACACCATTATTTAAAAGCTTTCCCCATTTTTTATTGAATGTATGTACGCTATCAGTTTCTGTAGTATCGTTATTGTACACAGAATTCCCTTGATTTTTCCATTCAAAAATACCTCCGTATAGATTTTTCACATCGGTGTACCCTGCTTTTAACAGTTTTTCACCAATATCTTCTGATCGCACTCCAATAGAACAATAAACTACTATTGGTGTATTTTTATCTATGATTTTCGCTGTAACAGCATCTTGATCAAAGGTTTTATAGCCGACCCAAATAGCGTCTTTAAGATGACTAACCTTATATTCTTCTTGTTGACGTGTGTCAAGAAATACAGGAGTTGTTTCTTGTTTCAATTCATTCACATAAATATAGGGTACACTTTCAGAATTTAATTGATCTAATGTGCGCTCTAACTTTTTTTGCCCAAATACGGTTGTGGTTAGAAATAAGAAAGCAATTAAGGAATAAAAATATCTCATGTTAAATGCTAATAATAAGATCAAAGATACTATTTTCGACTGCGTTAGATATTGTCGCATAATTTTTTAAACGATTAAATATGACTTCTATTCAAAAAGTGTTATTGGCCATTTTTGTAATGATTCTAGTGGTGTCATGTAAAAATAAAGAATCTGAAAAATTTGTAGCTTCAGAGGAAGTTAAGACGGATTATTATACAGAACCTTACCGACCTCAATTTCATTTTACACCGGAAGAAAAATGGATGAATGATCCGAATGGGATGGTTTATCATAAAGGGGTTTATCATTTATTTTATCAATATTATCCTGAAGATATAGTTTGGGGACCTATGCATTGGGGTCACGCAATAAGTACAGATTTATTGCATTGGGAGCATAAACCAATTGCCTTATTTCCTGATAAGCATGGTTTGATTTTCTCTGGAAGTGCAGTAGTAGATTTTGAAAACACTTCAGGATTCGGCACAAAAGAGAATCCACCTTTGGTTGCAATATTTACCTACCACCTTATGGATGGTGAGAAAGCCGGCAGAAAGGATTTTCAAACGCAAGGCATTGCTTATAGTTTAGATAATGGGGATACATGGACGAAATATGAAGGCAACCCGGTAATAGGAAATGATGGTATCAAAGATTTTCGTGATCCAAAGGTTTTATGGGATGAGGTTAATCACGTATGGGTTATGGCCTTAGTTGCAGGAGATCATTTACAATTGTGGAATTCTAAGGATTTGAAGAAATGGACCAAACGAAGTGAGTTCGGAAAAGATAAAGGGGCTCATGGTGGTGTTTGGGAATGTCCTGATTTATTCCCTTTACAAGTAGAAGGAACCGATGAAGAGAAATGGGTATTGCTAATTAGTATCAATCCGGGTGCGCCGAATGGTGGTAGTGGCACACAATATTTTATTGGAGATTTTGATGGAGAGAAATTTACAACAGATCAAACAGAAACCAAATGGTTGGATTGGGGAACCGATAATTATGCCGGTGTTACTTATAACGTTCTGCCAAAGGGATACTATGGCAATACTTACGACAATGACCCAAGGCAAGATCGAATTTTCATTGGGTGGATGAGTAATTGGGCTTACGCTCGTGATACACCAACGGAGAAATGGAGAAGTGCGATGACCGTGCCTCGCAAGTTGTCTTTGAAAAAAGTTAATGATAATTATAGTTTGTTCAATTACCCTGTGAGCGAAATGGAATCTATAATTGACAACGCAACAAAAAAGAATATTACAGTATCAGCTGGCACAAAAGAAAGTATCTCATTTGCCGATCTGAACCAGTCAGAAATGCTATTTAAAACAGCTTCAAAAAACTTTCAATTGAAAGTTAGTAATAGCCTGAATGAAGAAGTTGTATTAACAATGTTCGGTGATGAAAAGCAATTTTTTCTTGATCGAACTGGCTCTGGTAAGGTAGATTTTCAAGAAAATTTTTCGGGAGTACAACAAATGCCTGTGCCTGATTTACCTGCTGACGAATATGAGGTCAGAGTTTTAATGGATCAATCGTCGATTGAGGTTTTCATCAATGAAGGCCAGTATGTGATGACTGCACAATTGTTTCCTAATGAAAAGTACAGCAACTTGATTATTGAAAATTTAGGTGAGGATGAAATTACTTTTGAAGATTTGACAATTAGTAAAATAAATGGAACTTGGTAATTATTGGCTAACCATTTCTTTTGCCAAAGCCTCTAAGTCAATACCCATTTGTTCTCTACTCACTTTGAGGACTTCTTCCTTTAGTTCTTTAGGTAAATTTGAATATCCATCTTTGGCACCTAAGATCATTCCAGCTACAGCGGCTACCGTGTCATTATCACGACCATAGTTGACTATAAACTGTATTGTTTTTGTAAAATCTCCTTCGCCAAATTGCAGTCCTGTTATAAGAATTTGCCAAATTTCACCTGAGTGAAAGGCAATGGCCTTTTCATCTTTTTCAAGCATTTGATAAGCCATTTCTTGACGCATCCAATCTTTTTGGTTTCCCTGAAATCCTTTTGGAATTTTAAAAATAGAAGTATCTTTTTCAACTAAAGAATCTATTAATACCTTCTCTTTAATGGCTAGTACACTTTTTATAGAAGCATCAGCACTAGCATAAGATATACGGCCCACCAATCGACTATCTTGATACCCATGAGGATCTACTAAAGTTGCGGTATTAATGATGGAGTCCATATTTCGCGTCTGCATAGCCATTTGTGTCATAGCAGCAACCAAAGCAGAAATATCTTTGGCATATCCTATGTCAAATAAAGTATGGTCGTAGGCGACATTGTACGCATCTTCAGGGTTCGAAGTAACTAAGCCGAACATGGGAGTGTATAATTGTCCAGCACAAGACATTTCGCCGCCATAAAAGCGGTTTTGTGCTTTTTGATAACTAGCATTATCCTTTTGATATGCTATGGCAACTCGTGCCCATTCTTTGATCCAATCAATTTTTTCAATTTGAACATCAAGCATATCTGGGTTTGAGCTAATCTCTTTTGCTCCCAACTCCTTTGTTAAATCTCCGTAATATGCTGAAATAAACTTTGCGAAAGCATTAGGAGTTAGGCTTACTTTATTTTGAGATAAATATTTTACCATTAGAAATTTCCATCGCGTATCATCGGTAGTGGAGCCGGCATTCAGGTTATGGCCCCAAGTACCTTCGGGTGATTGTTCTCGAACAGCGGGAGTCAGTCCTTGAATATATCCGTATTTCAGTTGTATGTCTTTGCGATGCCACATTTCGGTGGAAGCACCCATTGCGTCTCCAATTGCTGAGCCTACAAGTGCACCTAGAATTTTATCATATCGATCTTCTGCCGATAGTGTTTGTGAATTTAAGCTGTACGCCTCTTTTGTTGGAGATTTAATAGCAGTTGAGCCGTTTTCTTTTTTACAAGAAGTAATTAACAACAAAGCCGAACTAAGTAAAAAAATAAGATTCCTCATGATAAAATCATTTTTCGTGCGAGTTCTAAAAGATACTGCTTTTCACGAATAGTTCTTTCTAATGGCAGTTGTGCTAACCCAATTAAACGTCGCATAATTTCGATGCCAGCGACCTGAGAAGTTAATTTTTTATCAGCTGTTCCTTCATATAGGTTATGAATAGTATTCAGGTAATTTTCATCGGCAGTTGACATTATCATATGTGCAACCATTACGCCTAAGTCGAATTCGGCAAAACCTGAAAACCCAAATTCTGGATCTATTATATATAGATTCTCACCTTCTTGCAGCCAGCTGCCCGGGTAGTAGTCGCCATGTAGTAATGTGCTTCCGTGAGATAAATATTTTTTTCCAATTTCACCTACCACGCTTCGAATGGCCGTATCTTTTTTATAAGAAATGGAAAGTTCTTGAAGGCCTTTCTGTATATCATCCAATTCAAATCCGTTTTGTGCTTCGAAAGGCAAAACGAAAATATGCTGATGATTCAATTGGCGCATTTTTAAGTTATCAGGAAAATCACTTGGCACATCATTTTGATGAATCAATGACAGACATTGAACTAGTTTTTTTAGAATCTCAGTATCAATAGCTCTGCTTTTGTAAAGAGAAGTCATGTCATCACCCTCACCTAAATCTTTCATGATTAAGACATGGTCAGTATCATCATAAGCAAGAATTGTTGGAATATGTTCGTTTAAAACATCGCCTTGAACGGTCTTGTAAAATTGATTTTCTACTGCAATTCGGTTTAAGGGTGCTTCTATTTGCTGATATTTTTGCACAAAAGGGCGCGATTGTTTTAAAATAAAAGAACGTTTGTTCGTTTTAATTCGTAATACAACGTTCATGTTGCCCTCCCCAGGCTTTTCAATAGCAAGTATTTGCTCGTTGGTGCGTAAATGTCCATTAGAAGCTAGATATTCTTGAACTTCAACAATTGGGGTTTGTATATCTAGATATTTCAAAATATGTTTTTTAGTGGTCTAACAATCTGCGGTGGTAATTTACTTGTCCTAAATGATAGGCTAAGTGAGTCGCTAAATGCATCAAAAAATAACCGGTAGTCATTTTATCTTTGAAAACTATAATCGGGAATTCTAGGTTTAATTCTTTCTCCGATAGCTTATCTAAAGTGCTATCTACCGTTAAAATAGTATTCTCAATTTGAGAAATCAATTCAGTTATAGGCACATTTTTTTGAGAAAATTCAAGTTCGCGCTGACGTATGTAACCTGAATTACCTAGTTCTGCACTAATGAATGTATTTAGGTTTCCTATTAAATGTAGGCAAAGATTGCCTCCGCAATTTGAAATTCCTTCAGTTGTAAGCCAAAGTTTATCTTCAGAAGAATAAGCTTTTACTTCAGTTATTAGTTTGTTGAGATCTCTTTTGAAAACTTGTCTGAGGTTTGAAGTACACATTTACAGTTAGTATGGGTTGAAGTGTAAAGAAACAAAAAATCCCCGCTATTGCGGGGATCTGCTGTGGTGCCTCCAGGAATCGAACCAGGGACACATGGATTTTCAGTCCATTGCTCTACCAACTGAGCTAAGGCACCATACCCCGTAAGGGGCTGCAAATATAATTTCTAATTTAGGATATACAAACAAAAACTTGAAAAAAGGTGTAGGTTTCTTTTACATTTTACAATCTTTGTAGCATGAACCTAATTATAGATGTGGGTAACACCTCAGTAAAACTGGCAATTTTCGATAAAGAAAAGCTTTTGTTTGATCAAAGTTTTGATAGGGAAATTTTTTTCGAAAAAACAAAAAAGATCTTTAATCAGTACCCTAATATTACTTGGGCTATAGTTTCAGCAGTAGGTTTAATAGATAAGAAAGATCTAATTGCCTTATCCGTTTTCTGTAAAGTTCATGTATTGACGCACGATTCTAAAATTCCTTTTAAAAATTCTTATGCTACTCCAAGTTCTTTAGGTGTAGATCGGATAGCATTGGCGGCAGGTGGTTTTTATAACAACCCTACAGGCAATACACTTGTAATTGATGCGGGTACATGCGTTACTTATGATATGGTAAATGATTATGGGGAGTATCTTGGCGGTGCGATCTCACCAGGATTACATATGCGTTATAAGGCGCTTCATAATCAAACTGCAAAACTACCTTTACTATTACTTGATGAACCTTTAGATCTTATTGGCAATTCAACTAAAAGCAGTATTCATAGTGGCGTTGTGAATGGTATTTCTGCTGAAATTGATGGGGTAATTGATCAATATAAAAACCGTTTTAAAGATTTAACAGTTATTTTAACAGGCGGTGACGCCCATTTTTTGTCAGAACGGTTAAAAAATACCATATTTGCGGATTCCAAATTTCTCCTGAGGGGATTAAACTTTTTGCTGGAATACAACAAGCTATAAATGGTCAGAAAAATTGTAATTGCAATAGCCTTTATCTTTGCTATTAGTTTGAACGCTCAAGATGGTACTGTTTCGCCTTATTCTTACTACGGAATAGGTGAATTAAGAACTACAAGTTCAGTAGAAAATCAAATGATGGGTGGTATTGGTATGTATACTGATAGTATTCATGTTAGTTTATCAAATCCTGCAGCTTATAGTAAGCTGCGTCTAACGGCGTATTCAGGTGGAATTTCTTATAAGCAACTTTCTTTAAATAATGCTGCTGGCAAAGAGAATAGTTCAATAACTAATCTTGATTATTTATCAGTTGGTTTTCCTGTTGCTAAGGGCTTTGGAGTTGGTTTCGGATTAAATAGATATTCTTCTGTTGGTTATAATTTTGAATCTGAAACTCAAATCGATAATGCGGATGGTAGTACAACAGCTGTTGTAAACCTGTATTCTGGTACTGGTGGAATCAACAAGGTATATCTTTCGGCAGGATATCAATTTACCAAAAATCTAAGTTTCGGAATAACAGCTAATTATAATTTTGGTACGCTTGATAACGAAAGAGCGCAAAGTATTGAAGATATTCAGTTTGGTACTACAGATAGAAGACAGTCTAGAATGTTTGGAATGGATTTTAACTATTCCCTTAACTACGAACCTAAAATAACCGACAAGCTTACCTTAACGAGTTCTGTTCGTATAAATACACAAGCTAATCTTTCAGGTCGAAATAGACAGCAAATAGGCTCTTTTTCAACTGCAAACGGAGCAAGTATAGAAATTCTTGATGTAGACCTTGAGCCATTAGGTTTAGAAAAAACCGCTTTAAAAATACCAACTACTACTACTATTGGCTTGGGTATTGGAGAGAATAAGAAATGGTTTTTAGGTGGTGAATATAGTAGTCAAAAATTGAGTGGCTTCACAAATGAGTTTATTGAAATAGATAATTTTTCATATCAAGATGCGAGTACAATTGCTTTTGGTGGTTATTTTATACCTGATTATACTTCATTTACAGGCTATTTAAATAGAGTTACTTATCGTGCAGGAGTACGTGTAGAGAATACAGGTATGGTAATAAACAATACCGAGATTAATAACTTTGGCATAACTTTTGGAGTTGGTCTACCGTTGGCGTCTGGTAACAATGTCGGTTTTTCTAATATTAACCTTGGTTTTGAAGTAGGAAATCGCGGAACAACCGATGCTAACTTGATAAAAGAAAACTATTTCAAAGTCAATATAGGATTATCCTTAAATGACAGATGGTTTGTCAAAAGAAAAATTAACTAACTAAAATTTAGTACATTAACCACATTTAAACAGTAACAACATGAAAACGAAACTCTACATTACAGCGATTATGTTATTAGGGTGTATGGCGATAACAAATGCCCAAGCCCAAAATACAGAGTGTGTGACCAACCTCTCTATTTACACAGAGCACGTAAAAGTTAAAAATTACGATGCAGCATATACACCATGGAAAATGGTATATGAAACGTGCCCAGAATTAAACAGAGCTAATTTTGTCTACGGAGAAAGAATTTTAAAAGATAAAATTAAGAAGTCTACTGGTGCTGACAGAGATGGTTTCATTAATGATATACTTGGGGTATATGATAATAGTATGAAGTATTTTCCTGCGAAAACAAAGTTGGCAGATGTTATTATAAAAAAGGTACTCATACGATATGAATATAAAATGATTTCAGATGAAGAAATCTATAGTGAACTAGGAAGAGCTTTTACAGAAGACAAAGCAAATTTTAAAAACCCAAAAGCATTATATCTTTATTTTTCAAGCTTGGTAGATTTACATAAAGCTGGTAGCAAAGATTTGCAAGAAGTTTTTGATGTGTATGACGAGGTAACAGAGAAAATCGAAGTCGAAAACGGAAAATTAACAGAAAGAATTGCGAAGCTTCTACCAAAAGAAGAGGCGGGTACTTTAACTTCTAAGGAAAAAAAGCAATTAAAAAGTGCGACTACGAATTCAGAATCTTTTGGTAAGATTGTGGGTAGTATTGATGCAAAACTTGGTCCTTTAGCTGATTGTGAGAATTTGATTCCGTTATATCAAAAATCATATGATGAAAAGAGAGGTGACATCGTATGGGTAAAAAGAGCGGTAGGTTTAATGTTCAACAAAGAGTGTACGGATGACCCAATGTTTCAAAAGTTATTCGATGCGCAAATGGCTCTAGATCCTTCAGCTGATGGATGGTTCTATAGTGGAATTATAAAGTTAAAAAATGGAGATACTCAAGGTGCTTTAGCTGATTTTGATAAAGCCCTAGCAATGGAAACTGATCCTATTAAAAAATCAAAAATAGCGTACAAAGTTGCTACTATTAATAAGCGTAAAGGTAGAAAGTCTTCTGCTAGAAAATATGCTCAAAAAGCTATTGACGCAAATTCAGCAAACGGACGTGCTTATTTATTGATTGCAAGTTTATATGCTTCAAGCGCAAATGAATGTGGGTCAACAACTTTTGAGAAGCGAGCTATGTTCTGGAAAGCTGCTGATATGGCTAGAAAAGCAGGAAGAGTAGATCCTTCGTTAAGCTCAACGGCTAATAAGTCAGTTCGAAGTTATATGGCAAAAGCACCTACGAAAGAAATGATTTTCAGCTCAGGTATGGGTGGTAAAACAGTAACTTTTAGCTGCTGGACTGGTGGTAGCGTAAAGGTGCCTAATTTGTAAAATGACAGAAAGATTCAATCATATTTTTAAAAGCATTGCCATAGTTTCTATGGCAATGCTTTTTTTTTCGTGTAGTGACGATTACAAGCGTGTCGGTGATGAAGCAAAGAAGCCTGTTTTTCCTATGGGCATTGCTGAAGACTTTGTACTTACATATACCGAGACAAATACAATAATGAAGACTGATACAATTGATTATTCAAAGGTGATTTCTGTTTTGACAAGTCCTAAGCGGAAAGATTTCACAAATCTTGAATTTCCATATCAAACGTTTCCAGATGGCTTGGTTGTTGATTTTTATGATGATGATCAAAAAAAGAGTATTGTAAAAGCAGATTACGGAATTATCTATTCTGCTACTAATTTGATAGATTTACGAGGGAATGTTGTTTTAGAAAGTACTGACGGTACAAGATTAGAGACGCCGCAATTATTTATTGACCAAGACAACAAATGGAGTTTTACTCATGATAAATTCAAATATACAAACCCAAAAGATGGTACCATCATGGATGGCGTAGGGATGGATTTCAGTCAAGATAAAAACTTTTTATATGCGCACAAAACCAATGGTTTAATGCTAATACCAGAAGAAAAAGAGAAGAAAGATGATTAAAGTTTTAAAATATACCGAGTACCTATATTTGTTTGTTGCCATTTTATCGATTTACAAAATAACGCAAGAATGGAACGTAGAACGTAATTCTGCCTATTTGTTTATTTTCTTCGCTGTTGCCTCTATTGGCATGTTCTTATTTAGAAGAATCTATAGAAAGAAATTTGAACAAAGAGAACGCGATAATAAAAAGTAGTTGTGGACACTACCATCATCATTATTGTTTTATCATTACTGTTTTCTGCATTCTTTTCTGGAATGGAGATTGCCTTTATTTCTGCCAATAAAATACATATTGAGATAGAGAAAAAGCAAGAGGGTTTTCTTGCTAAAATTTTAAAACTACTTACTAAAAAACCTTCCAAGTTTATAGCAACAATGCTAATCGGCAATAATATTGCATTGGTGATTTATGGTATTTTTATGGGAGATTTTCTGACCGACTGGCTGCTTCGAAATACTGCCACTAGTGAAAGTGTCTTGTTAGCCTATCTTAATGATTTCAGTTTGCTAACTCAAACTGTTATTTCTACCTTAATTATTCTGCTTACTGCAGAGTTTTTGCCTAAGGTCTTGTTTCAGATTTATTCGAATACCCTATTGAAAATTTTGGCAGTACCAGCTTATATTTTCTATATACTGTTTTCATTTATTTCTGATTTTGTTATATCGATTTCTGATTTCATTTTAAAAGCATTTTTTAAAACCCAGGGCGATGAGGTGCAGTTGGCATTTAGTAAAATTGAACTCGGAGATTATATCACAGAGCAGATGGAAACGGTAGAAGAGGAGGATGAAGTTGATTCTGAAATTCAGATTTTTCAAAATGCATTAGAATTTACTGCAGTAAAGGCTAGGGAAGTGATGGTGCCCCGAACTGAGATAACGGCTGTTGAGTTACATGAAACTCCTAAAAACTTAACAAAGCTTTTTACCGACACAGGGTATTCTAAAATATTAATATTTAAAGATACTGTAGATAACATTATTGGGTATGTTCATTCATATGAACTGTTTAAAAAACCCAAAACTATAAAAAGTATTCTGCGACCAGTAGAGTTGGTGCCAGAGACCATGTTAATACATGATATTCTAAAGGTTCTAATAAAGAAACGGAAAAGTATAGCAGTTGTTCTTGACGAGTATGGTGGCACATCAGGTATAATGACCGTAGAGGACATTGTAGAGGAGCTTTTTGGAGAGATAGAAGACGAGCATGATTCTACTGATTTAATTGAAGAGAAGCTAAGTGAGACATCGTTTAAGCTTTCTGCTCGATTAGAAGTGGATTACCTCAATGAGAATTACAAATTTGAACTTCCTAAAGGTGACGAATACGAAACTTTGGGAGGGTTAATCGTCAATGAGACTGGAGAAATTCCTGAGCAAGATGCTGAAATCAATATTGATGCCTTTCGGTTTACAATATTAGAAGTTTCTAACACCAAAATAGATATGGTGTTGATGGAAATTATTGATTTAGACTAGTGAATTTCTACTGTCTATTTCTTTCGTGAATTACTTCCAAAGACATCTTCAAAACAAATCATAAATTGCGCTAAGCTTCATTTTAAAGGTTGTAAAACTGTTATGTTTTTGACATGATCGCGTTGACTTTATAAACTAAAAATATTGGAAGTCATAAAATACGCTGGGTAGTTAGTCTAGCTGGTCTGATCGATTACGACAATAAATTTGAACAGATGAAAAGAAAATGGTAATTTCGCCACCCAATAACAAAAGGAATAAATTTAAATACTCCATAAGATGGCAATTTTAGAAAATATAAGAAAGAGAACAACCATTTTGATCTTGATCATTGGTCTGGCCTTATTCGCATTCGTAATATCAGGTGTTTTTGTAAACGGTGATATTGCTGGGAGTGGAAAAGTAGGTTCTGCTGTAGCAGAAGTAAATGGCAATGAAATTTCAGTTGATGCTTTTAGAAGTAAAATGGAAGCAGCTTCTAGAAATGGTGGCGGTAGATCTTCAATGCAGTTGATAAACGATGTTTACGAAGAAGAAGTAAAGCGTTCTATTTTAGATGAACAATTTGAAGATTTGGGTATTGGTGTTGAGCAAGATCAAATTATTGATTTTTTAAAGACATCGGGTTATTCACAAAATCCAAGTTTTCAAAATGAGGATGGAGTTTTTGATCCTATTATGTTTAAAGAAACGGTACTTGAATGGAAAAATAGCGATAATCAGTTACAGTATCAGTCATGGTTGCAAACGGAAAAAGCGATCACCCAATTAGCGAAAGAGCAAACGTATTACAACTTGATTAAAGCTGGTGTTGGCGCAACACTTAAAGAAGGAGAGTTTGAGTATAAGTTAGCAAATGATAAGATGGACCTAAAATATGTTAGAATTCCATTCTCTAGTATCCCTGATAGTTCGATTACAGTAACTAAGAGTGAAATCACATCTTATATCAATGCACATCAAGATGAGTTTAAACAAGAAAAATCAAGAGATATTCAATTTGTTTACTTCGAAGAAAAGCCCTCTGCTGCCGATGAGGAGTCTGCAAAAGCTTATGTAAGCGGATTGATGAATGATGAATATCGTTATGACCCGAATAAAAAAGCAATAGAAGGTCAAGCAACAAATGATACTATTGTAGGCTTTAGAAACGCTATTGATGTAGGTGCTTTTATTGATCGTAATTCAGATATTAAGTTTGATACGATTTATAGAGCAAAAAGTGGGTTGCCTGCTTTATTTGCAGATACCTTAATGACTTTGAACGTTGGAGAGACTTTTGGACCTTATCGTGATGGTGAACATTTTAAAATTACAAAAATGATTGCTAGAAAAGCTGGAGGTTCAGTAAAAGCAAGTCACATTTTAGTAGCTTACACAGGTGCGCAAAGAGCCAATGCTGAAGTTACAAGAACAAAAGAAGAAGCTGAAGCAAGAGCTAAAGAATTGCTAAGAGATGCTAGAAAGAGCGACGCTGATTTTGCTCAAATGGCAAAAGATAATTCTGATGGTGGGTCTGCACCTCAAGGTGGAGATTTAGGTTTTTTCCAAAGAGAACGAATGGTTCCTGCATTTAGCAACTTTGCTTTTGAAAATAGAATTGGTGCTATCGGTATGGTAGAAACTGATTTCGGTTTTCACGTTATTAAAGTAGATGACAAAGAAGATATAGTTCAAGTAGCGCATTTAGCAAAAATTGTAGAAGCTTCTGAAGAAACGATGAATGGTCTCTTTACACAAGCAACTAAATTTGAAATGGGAACTTCTTCTGATGGTAAATCTTTTCCAGATTTAGCTAAAGAAAGTGAGTATTCAGTAAGACCTGTAAACAAGATTAAAGCCTTAGATGAAAATCTACCAGGTCTTGGTAGTCAGCGTCAAGTAGTTCAATGGGCTTTCAATGAGGAAACAGAATTGGGCGCTATAAAAAGATTTAGCATCAATGATGGATATGCAGTTGTTCAATTGACCGCTACTTATAAAGAAGGATTAATGTCAGTTGAAGATGCGTCTGCACAGGTGCTTCCTAAAATTAGAAAAGAAAGAAAGGCTGCTCAAATTTTGAGTAAGTATCAAGGCAAGTCAATGGATGAGATTGCTAGTGAGGCTAACGCTTCTGTTGCAAATGCAACCGGCTTAACTGTTAAGTCGCCAACAATTCCGGGTGCAGGTAGTGAACCAATTGTTGTAGGATCAGCTTACGCGATGAACCAAGATGAGACATCAGGTTTAATTGAAGGTCAAACAGGAATTTTCATGATCACGGTTACTAAAAAAGAGGAAGCTCCAAATTTAGATAACTATAGTACCTATGCTAATAACCTTAAAACAGCAAGTGCTGCTAAAGTAAATACAGCTGTTTATAATGCATTAAAAGAAGCTTCTGAAATTGAAGATAACAGAGCAACTTTTTACTAAAAGTTGTCTCCATCATAATAATTAAAAGCCTTCTGTAAAGAAGGCTTTTTTTATAGGATCATTTTCTGATATGGAAGTACTACTGAATAGCCTTTATTTTTAAAATAATCTGGTGTGTTTTTGCTCCCTGTTACTAAAATGAAATCTCCGCCCCACGCACCAAGGCTTTTTATGGCACCTTTATAATCTGAGAATAATGCTGATTTAACGGTAGGAATATCTAAGGTCTTAGAAAGTAAATTTTCGTGAGTTGTCATCAGCCTTTCAAAATCAGTAATAGTAGTGCATGAACTCATAGCGTTTGTGAGTTTCGTTATTTGCTCGACTAGCGCAGGAATATCAATATTACGTTCGCGATAGGCAGCAATGCCATCTCTGCTGTTTTTCTTTTTGTTTAGATATACAAAGTAAAGCGATTCAGAAAACGCAATTGTATTGTCAAGCTCTTTAAATACAGGTGATTTGTCTGTAAGAGCATATAAAATAGGTTTGTTGTGTTTTGCACAAGCAATATCATAACCACTTCCTCCAAAAGTATTTGCTAATAATTCATGTGCATCCACATTGCTCCATTGGGCTATGTTATTGATTAAGGTCGATGAAGATCCTAAGCCCCAATCTCTAGGAAAAGTCAATGCTGTTTCAATGCTAAAACCATCATCACCAGATAAAAAGTCAGGATTTAGTTTTTGCGCCTGTGATAATATGTTTTGTAACGAAGCTGAAATTTCATGATCTGTCGACGTAACTTCTTTCAGGGTTTCAAGGTCATATATGCCTTTAAACCAAATGTTGTCTTTTTCATCTACACTCTTCCATGCTATTTGCTTTGTAGAATTCGATGAAATTCGTAAAGATTGTCCAAATTTGGTTGGAATAGCCCAGGCCAATGCACCATCTAAAACGGCATATTCTCCAGAGAGCAATAGCTTTCCATTACTATAGAATTCCTGGGTCATTATTCTTTTCTTAGATTCTCAAAAGCAGCAACAACGGCACTATGAGTTGCTGCATTATTTTTGAAATGATTGGTTAGGGTTGTCTTTTCTTCTGTGGTTGCTCCCAATTGGTTCAAAATGTTCATCAAGTGCATTTTCATATGACCTTGTTGAATGCCAGTAGTTACTAACGAGCGAACAGCTGCAAAGTTTTGTGCTAGTCCTGCAACGGCTACTATTTGCATTAATTCTTTAGCAGAAGGCTTGTTAAGTATTTCTAAGGCTAATTTCACTAATGGATGTAAACTAGTTAATCCGCCAACAGTTCCTAATGCTAAGGGTAACTCAATCCAGAATTTAAAAACCCCGTTTTCTATACTCGCATCTGTAAGACTAGTGTATGATTCGTTTCTTGCGGCATATGCATGTACACCGGCTTCTACAGCTCTAAAATCATTACCTGTTGCTAAAATTACTGCGTCTACGCCGTTCATGATTCCTTTGTTATGGGTAACCGCTCTATGCGGTTCAACCTTAGCAATATTTACTGCTTGAATCATTTTTTTTGCAAAGGCATTTGATTTTTCAACATCAGTCGATAATTCAGATACTGGGCAACTCACTTCAGCTCGAACCAAACAGTTAGGCACGTAATTGCTGAGAATACTCATGACAATTTCTATATCTTTTTCAATTTCGCTGAATACATTATGGTTTTGCGCTTCTTCTTTGAATGTAGTTGCAAATTGCTCTATACAAGAATTGATGAAATTCGCCCCCATCGCATCTAGTGTTTCAAAGGTGCAATGCAGCTGATAGTAATTTTCAAGTTTTGAAGTTTTATCAAGAAGTATAATGTTAGAAATGCCGCCACCTCTCTTATTCATGTTTTTGGTAATGGCAGAAGTATCTGAAATTAATTTTGGCTTCACTTGTGCGAAGAAGTTATTTAATTTCTCAACATCACCTTTAAAGATAAAATGAACCTGACCAATTTTCTCTGTCCCAAGAATAGTTGTTTTAAACCCACCACGATTCAACCAAAACTTAGCTGCTTTACTAGCTGCTGCAACAACTGAGCTTTCTTCAATAGCCATTGGTATGGCATAAAGCGTATCGTTGATTAAAAAATTGGGAGCAATACCTAAAGGCAGATAATAATTTGAAATGGTGTTTTCAATAAACTCATCATGCAATTTTTGTACAACTGTATCAGTATTCCAGTACCTTTTTAATAGCTTTTTTGCGGATTCCTGATCTTGCGTATAATTGGTTACTAGCCAATCTATTTTTTCATCTTTAGTGAGTTTAGAAAAACCCTCAATAGGTGTGGTCATGTGTTAAATGATTTGTTAGGTAAAGATAGGTATAAACACAGATGAGGTCAAAATACGAACGGAATACAGTAAGGCGTAAAAATTGATGTCTTTTTTGCTCGAAAGCGTGGTTTTTACTATAATTATTAGTAAACTTGATAGATTTAACTCATTTCACTTATTTATGAAGAAATTAAACATTTTGTTTTTTTTATTACTCGGTTTTACCGCAACAGCTTTTGGGCAAATTCAAAAGATAACCGTTGAAGATATTTATCAAGGAGTTTTTCGAACAGAAGGTTTAGATGCACTTCAATCAATGAAAAGTGGGAAGCAATACACCGTGTTAAACTTTGATAGAGCTACAAGAAGTACATCGGTAGATGCTTATGACTATGTCACCTTAGCGAAAATTAAAACGATAGTTTCAAGTACTGAATTGGAAGGTGTTCAGAGTTTTTCTTCTTATGAATTTACTGCAGATGAATCTAAATTATTGTTGGCTACCGAAGTTGAATCTATCTACAGACATTCAACACTAGGAATTTTTTACGTGTATGATATTGCATCAAAAAGTCTAACAAAAATTTCTGATCAAAAGATTCAAGAGCCAAGTATTTCTCCTAATGGAAAAGAGGTTGCTTATGTTGCCGATAACAATCTGTTTATTTTCAATATAGAGACTAAGCAACAAAGACAGGTTACTAAAGATGGTGAAAAGAATAAAATAATAAACGGAATTACAGATTGGGTTTACGAAGAAGAGTTTGCTTTTGTACGAGCGTTTGAATGGAATGCAGATGGATCTAAAATTGCATTTCTAAGATTTGATGAAACTAATGTTCCAGAGTTTTCGATGGATGTATACGGAAAGAAGCTTTACCAAACACAGAATGTATTTAAGTATCCAAAAGCTGGTGAGGAAAATGCAAAAGTTTCATTGCATATGTTAGATGTGAAATCTTCTGAAATTTCAAAAGTTGCACTTGGTGCCCCGTATTATATTCCAAGAATTAAATGGATGAACAATCCAAATAAATTAAGCGTTCAAACGATCAATCGTCATCAAGACCATTTGAAATTACACGCCGTAAATGCAAAAAATAATGCCGTTTCTGTTTTGTTAGAAGAAACCGACAAAGCTTATGTAGATATTACGGACAACTTGACCTTCTTGGCAGATGATAGTTTTATTTGGACAAGTGAGCAAGATGGTAATAATCACATCTATCTATATAGTGAAGAAGGACCGCTGATGAATCAGGTTACCAAAGGTAATTGGGAAGTCACAAAGTACTATGGCTATGATCAAAATGAAGATAGAATATATTATCAATCAACAGAGAATGGTTCTATAAATAGAGGCATATATAGTGTTGATAGTAGTGGAGGAGACAAAAAGATATTGGCAGCCACAGCAGGAAATAATACTGCTGATTTCAGTACAGACTTTACGTATTTTATAAACACACATTCAAGTGCAACAACACCAAACACCTATACTTTGCACAATGCACTTAAAGGTAAGAAGGTAAAAGACATTAAAAACAATTCGGCACTAATTGAAAAGCTGAAAGGTTATGAAATTAGTCCGAAAGAGTTTTCTACAATTGCTATAAACGGCAACGACTTGAACATGTATATGATCAAGCCGAAGGACTTTGATGCTTCTAAAAAGTATCCATTGTTTATGTATCAATATAGTGGGCCAGGGTCGCAAAATGTTTCGAACCGTTGGAATGGTGCAAATGATTACTGGCATCAAATGTTAGTTTCGGAAGGTTATATAGTTGCCTGTGTTGATGGCAGA
>CALLIG010000301.1 GCA_938009735.1 uncultured Flavobacteriaceae bacterium | reverse complement strand
ATGTTTCTTTTTTCTTCCCAGCATTAAGCATTTCAAACAAAAGCGTATCTGCTTCCTGAGCTTTAACATCTGATTTGCTAAAATTCTCAGAAGTTGATTTAATCACTTCCCAAGCATTGATAGGGTTTAATTTGCTTCCGGTTAATTCTAAAATTTCATCCTGATTAACAATCTTTAATTGTTCCAGTTCTTTTTTCGTAGTGTTCTTTGTTTTGTACATAATTATAAAGTGTGGTCAATGGCATATTGTTGATGATATAAAGGCTGCAAACCCCAAATGAAATCATTCGCTTCTTCTTGATTCGTGTAATGAATAGAACACAATTGAGGGGTTCCATCGGTTTTGAAACATTCGTAACGATAACACTGCACAGGGTTATCTTCATTAGAAATATCAATAGTGGTCCAACGAAGTATTAATGTATTACTGTGTTTTTTAGACAACATAATCTGAAAATCTCGACATCGTTCATTACTTGTTTTATTAATCGCTATCGCACGGTCCATAATCTGATTAATAACACTTTGTTTAAGCAGGTGTTTATTTTTTTCCATGCAGTTGATTTTGATAATTTAGTATAATTTGTGAAACTTCCTTTACTGCGGAATCCATAGAATAACTTTGTTCAAACACAAAACCTTTTGGGTTAATCACTTTCACGAAATTGTTTCCCATGGATGCTTTAATAGTTCCCAGGCCTGATGGAATTGTCATACCAAAATAATTGCTCAACGCCACTAAACTTTTAAAACCACGATACCTAAAATAGCGAGGATCACTACTCATGAGCAGTAATTGGTTTTTATCTAATTTATCTTGAAAGCGCTTTACACGAATACAACCTAAAGTCATTTGATTATCAAATGAAGTTCCCAATAGCACGTTCACCTCCACTGAAACACCACGCAATTCCATAAACTCCACCAACTCTGCAAAGGCTAGACCTACATAAAGTAAATCGTCACCTTTTACTTGCGCATTTGCACCAGCCATGATGTATAATTGTAATGCGGGATAAGACATCTGTTTGTCCTTAAAATAAGCATACACACTTTTTACTGAAGTCCGAATTTGTTTGTTTCCTAACTCAATATGCAGTTGACTTACCGAAGTATTTATTTGTGACGAAGTATTCACGGGAAACGTTTGATACATCCCCATAGCTGCGCGATCAAAAGAAAAAACACCCAACCCACGATCATTGTAAGCCATTTTAGGTTTAGGTAAAACAGCTTGATTTAGGTACTCCAAATACTGAGTAAGCTTTTCTTTAATTTGTGGTTGAGTCTTAGCAACCAAAGGCATGCCTAAAAAAGTACGATGTTCATCGAGTTCTTGAACGCTTTTAGGTTTAGGTGTGCCATACCAATCCGTATCTGAACTTAAATTTGACTTTGTGTTACTCGATACAGAATTCCATCGAGAAGCATTGTCTGCAGATAGCTGAGTGATTTCATAATCTACAAACGCATTTAAAGCATAAACACTGTCAAATAACAAATAGTTGTATTTGCCATCAAAACTTTGGGCGGTATGTTTTTGTGGACGACTCACGAATGCACATAAAAGTAAGTTGCCGAGTGGTGAATAGTGAAGTTTGAAATTGTAGTTTGGAACGTAAATGTCACAAAAAAATTAAGCCTTTTTCATAACGTCTCAAAAGGCAGTAATTTTAACAGATGAAAGAAAAACTATTTATTTCGGATAAATCATTACTAAGATTTCCGCCTAAAAACCTAAACCCTAAAACGGTTCTTGACTTTGCAACAATCACATATTTTACTGATATATGTAATATTAGATATGAAAGTTTAATTGATAAGCTTGTCATTTTTAGTGACAGCCCAGAAAGTACTAATATTAACTTCCCATCAATCTATTCTGATGTGTGGGAAATATTATCCTCTGTAACAACATTACACGCTTTAATCTTAAAAAGTCTTGAATTTGAGAAAGGTGACCCTCATCTTGTAGAGTTCGGTAAAGCAAAATTATTGAGAAATACTAATCAACATATAGAAGATAGAATAGTTGAAGTTCTTGAACAAAAGGATGCTTCTCTCTTTGGAACACTTTCTTGGCAGCGCAACGTGCCTGGCACTTTAGATAAAATTCAAAGTTTTATGATGTACTCTGGCGTATTTACAAAAAATAAAGAGCATATTTCTGGAACAGTACCAAGGCTTCCAGATGCTACGTCTACAAAGCGAATAGATGAAATTGCATTTGAAACAATGGTTACAGAAAATAGAAGAGACTTCTATAAACTAACCTTGTCTATAAATACCATAATGAATGACTTAAAATTTTTAATAGATAGTTTTGAAGTTCAATTAAAAAATCAAATGAAAGAATACCCTAACGTAGGAACCCACAAGACTAATTTATTTATACAAACTAATATTTCTCGTACAGAAAACTAACATTTTAGCAATCAAATTATGAAATATGTTAGACTAATTTTTATCTTTAAAAATTGATTACTGATGGTAAGACTACTAATCAAATTAAAGCCGTTTAGTAACAAAAAGGAATTAAACAATAATAGTTAGGTAAAGAGCTGGGTAAAAACTACAATATGGTCAATGCCTACTCGCAAAATAGACAACAACCTATACCGGAGGTTTAAAAAAAAACGTTACCACACCATATATGGGTGTCAGTTAACTAATCGAGCCAACTAAGAAATACCTATGAACAAACAACAACTAGCCGCCAAAATTTGGGAATCAGCAAACCAGATGCGTTCTAAGATTGAGGCAAATGAATACAAAGACTATATCTTGGGCTTTATATTTTATAAATACCTATCCGAAAAGCAATTACAATTTACGCGTAAAGAAGATTTTACTGAAGAAGATATTCTAGCCCTAAACGAGGATGATGTCGAAACCGTAGATTTTATAAAAAAGAACATCGGTTATTTTATTTCTTACGATGATTTGTTTGGTACTTGGATAAGCAAAGGAAAAGACTTTGATGTAGCAAATGTGCGTGACGCCTTAAACGCATTTGACCGACTGATAAGCCCAAAACACAAAAAGCTGTTTGATGGTATTTTCGATACGCTACAAACAGGTCTGAGTAAACTAGGAGAAACTACAGCAAAGCAAACCAAAGCCATAGCAGACTTACTACACCTTATCAAAGACATCCCAATGGATGGCAGGCAAGACTATGACGTACTTGGTTTTATCTATGAATACCTCATAAGTATGTTTGCCGCAAATGCAGGTAAAAAGGCAGGCGAATTTTATACACCTAACGAGGTTTCTGTACTAATGTCAGAGATTGTATCAAACCATTTAAAAGACCGTAAAGAAATACAGATATACGATTCGTGTAGTGGTTCGGGTTCCTTGCTTATCAATATTGGTAACAGTATTGCAAAGCATATGGATGATAAAAACAACATCAAATACTTTGCGCAAGAGCTTAAGAAAAACACCTATAACCTTACTAGAATGAATCTGGTAATGCGCGGTATGTTGCCAGAAAACATACAGACCAGAAATGGCGATACGCTAGAAGACGATTGGCCATACTTTGACGAGAACGACCCTGTACATAGTTACAATACGCTGTATGTAGATGCCGTAGTATCTAACCCACCATACTCGCAAAAATGGACGCCAGATAATAAAGACGCAGACCCTAGATATGCCCGTTTCGGGCTGGCACCTAAATCTAAAGCAGATTTTGCTTTCTTATTACACGATTTGTACCACTTAAAGCCAGATGGTATTATGAATATTGTGTTGCCGCACGGTGTACTTTTCCGTGGTGGTGAAGAAGGAAACATACGCAAGCAACTCATTGAAAATAATCATATAGATGCCATAATTGGTATGCCGCCAAGTATTTTCTTCGGTACTGGTATTCCTACGGTTATCATTGTCTTAAAGCAAAAACGTACGCATACAGATACACTAATTGTAGATGCCTCAAAATGTTTTGTAAAAGAAGGTAAAAACAACAAACTACGGGCTAGCGATATCAAACGTATTGCAGATGCTGTGCGCGATAGAGAAACCAGACCTAAATTTTCTAGAGTGGTCACACGCGATGAAATACGTGGCAATGAATACAACCTAAACATTCCTAGATATGTAGATTCATCGCCTAGCGTAGAGAAATGGGATATTTATGCGTCTATGTTTGGCGGTATTCCTGTAAACGAAATTGATGAGCTCAATGGCTATTGGGAGGCCTTCCCAGAGTTAAGAAAAACCTTATTCCACAAAACCACCGAGGTGAATGCACGCCTGCAAGTAGAAAATATAAAGGACAGTATTACAACACATACTGATGTTATCGCTTTCGCGAAAGCGTTTAACAATGCTTTTGAAAACTTTGAAGATTTTCTAGACCAACGCTTATTGAAAGAAATAGCCGAAGTCAATAGTTCTAAAGAAAAAACCATACTGAGCAACGACATATTTAAGCGACTGGAAAACATACTGTTGATAGATAAATACGAAGCTTACCAACTACTAGACGATAAATGGGAAACCATTACCGTAGATATAGAAATTTTACAAACCGAAGGTTTTAACGCCACACGTATGGTAGACCCTAATATGGTACTCAAGAAAAAAAGCGGTAAAGAGGTAGAAGTGCAAGAAGGTTGGAAAGGCCGCATTATGCCTTTTAACCTCGTGCAAGAACGTTATTTAGCCAAAGAGTTAGAAGCACTCACCACAAAAGAAAATCGTCTCGTAACGATTACTGCCGAAATCGAGGAACTTTTTGAGCAATGCACCGAGGATGAACTAGAAGAAGAAACGGTAAACGATGCAAAAACAGGATTTGTAAATGCAAAAGTGATTAAGGAATCCAAACAAATACGAGCCGACCATAAAAAAGCCAAAACAACAGTAACAGACGCCTACGAAAAAAAGATAATAGTAGTAGATGATTTAATCACCGAAGAGAAAAAACTAAAAAAACAAGTAAAAGACGACCAAGCCGCGTTGCATATGATCACTAAGGAAACTATTGAAAACTTAAGCGATGCACAAGTAAACGACTTGCTAGTACATAAATGGATAAAACCTATAGTTATCTCATTACACAACTTACCGAGTGCGATGATAGCTACGCTTTCGCGAAAGCTACAACTGCTCGCAGAAAAGTATGCTACTACCTATTCAAACGTTGCTAAAGACATTGCAGCAGCGGAAAATTCACTTGCTGGATTACTGGAAGATTTGACTGGAAACGAGCACGACATTAAAGCACTGAGCGAGTTTAAAAACCTATTAAAAACCGAAGCATAAAATGGCAACAGAAAAGAAAAGTCCAGAAGTTCGGTTTGCTGGTTTTACGGAAGATTGGAATGAAGTTGAATTAGACCATATTCTGACAGAACGAAATGAACTTCAAAAAATATCGAAGAATGCACCCATCCTAGCTTTTGCTTCAGGACAAGGCGTTATAGATAGAAGTGAAAGAAAATCAAACAACAGAGACCATTTAACACTCGACCAAGAAAATAAAATTTACAAGTTAACTGAGCTCGAAGATATTGTTTACAACCCTTCAAATTTGAAGTATGGTGCAATCGACAGGAATAAACACGGTAGAGGAGTAATATCGCCCATCTACGTAACCTTTACAACTGAAGAAGAGCCATCCTTTATAGAGCTTATTGTTAAAAGTGAAAAGTTCAAGCTTAGAGCTTTGCAATATGAAGAAGGTACAGTAGTAAAACGTCAGTCTGTAAAGCCTGAAAATTTACTTTCCTTAAAAGTAAACGTTTCAAATTCCAAGAAAGAACAGAAAAAGATAGGTGTTTTCTTTGATACTATAGAGACCGCATTAAAAAACCACCAAACCCAACTCAAAAAACTCAAAAATCTTAAATGCGCCATGCTCACCAAGATGTTTCCTCAAAATGGGGCAAGCGTTCCAGAGATACGTTTTAAAGGTTTTGATGGGGAATGGACTAATTCTTCCCTAGACGATGAAGTTCTTTTTTTTACAGGTCTAACTTACTCACCAGTTGATGTTAACAGTAAAGCCAATACGCTGGTTTTGCGTTCTTCAAATGTTAAACGAGATGAAATAATTGATGCGGATAACGTATATGTAGATTCAAGTGTTGTTAATTGTGCGTACGTGGAAATTGGAGATATAGTTGTTGTTGTTAGAAATGGCTCAAGGAATTTAATTGGTAAACACGCACAAGTAAAACGAGAAATGAAGAATACGGTCATAGGTGCATTTATGACTGGTGTTAGAGCTAAAGTTCCCTCTTTTTTGAATGCTCTGTTAAGTACTTCATTATTTCAAAAACAAGTAGAAGAAAATTTAGGAGCAACAATAAATCAAATAACAACAGGAGTATTTAAAAGTATGACTTTTGGATTTCCGAAGGAAACTGAACAGGAAAAAATAGGTGAATATTTTGAAAACCTTGACAACCTGATTACAAACCATCAAGAACAACTCAAAAAGCTCAACAACATTAAAAAAGCCTGTCTCAGTAAATTGTTTGTTGCTTAAAAAAAAACCAACCAGTACCGTTTAAAACTATGATATTTAATAAAGAAAGTGATTTTGAAGAAGCCTTAATAGAAGCACTATCGCACAAAGGTTGGGAATCTGAGGTTATTAAATATCCCACAGAAAAAGACTTGCTGGCTAATTGGGCAAACATCCTTTTTGAGAACAATCGCGATATAGACCGCCTCAATGACCATCGGCTTACTGAGGGTGAGATGCAACAAATACTAGAGCAGGTAAACACATTACGTACACCATTAAAACTAAATGGTTTTATCAATGGTAAAACAGTTGCCATTACCAGAGATAATCCAAAAGACACCTTGCATTTTGGTAAAGAGGTCAGTCTTAAAATATACGACCGCCACGAGATAGCCGCAGGGCAAAGTAGGTATCAAATTGTACAACAACCACAGTACAAAAGCAAGTCTAAAATACTAGGCGACCGTCGTGGCGACCTTATGCTGTTAATCAATGGGATGCCACTTATTCATATAGAACTTAAAAAAAGTAACGTATCGGTAAGTCAAGCCTATAACCAGATAGAAAACTACGCGCGTGCTGGTGTTTTTACTGGTCTGTTTTCACTAGTTCAAGTATTTGTAGCAATGGAACCAGAGCAAACACGATATTTTGCTAATCCTGGTCCTGAGGGCAAATTCAACAAAGATTTTTATTTCCAATGGGCAGATTTTAATAACGAGCCTATCAACCATTGGAGCGATGTTGCTACATCCTTGCTTTCTATTCCTATGGCGCATCGTCTTATAGGGTTTTATACCGTACCAGATGGCACAGATGGCGTACTTAAAGTAATGCGTAGCTATCAATATTATGCAGCAAATGCCATAAGCGATAAAGTGGCCAAAACAGACTGGAAAAGTAGGCAAGCACTCGGTGGTTTTATCTGGCACACTACAGGGTCTGGTAAAACAATGACCAGTTTTAAAAGCGCACAGCTCATTGCCAATTCTAAAGATGCAGACAAAGTGCTATTCTTAATGGATAGAATTGAGCTAGGCACACAATCCTTAAAAGAATACCGTGGTTTTTCTGATGATAATGAAGACGTACAAGCTACAGAAAACACAGGCGTTTTAGTCACCAAACTAAAAAGTGACGACCCAGCAAATACTTTGATAGTTACCTCAATTCAAAAAATGAGCCTCATTAACGATGAAGATGGTGGTCTCAAAGCAGCAGATATTGAGATAATGAACGCTAAGCGCATTGTTTTTATAGTAGATGAAGCACACCGTTCTACTTTTGGCGATATGCTTATTACCATTAAAGAAACCTTTCCGCTGGCAATATTCTTTGGTTTTACAGGCACACCTATACAAGACGAGAACCAAAAGAAGATGAATACTACGTCTTCGGTTTTTGGAGACGAGCTACACCGTTATAGCATCGCAGATGGAATAAGAGACAGAAATGTACTAGGTTTTGACCCATACAAAGTACTCACTTACAAAGACAAAGATTTACGCACCGCAGTAGCTTTAGAAAAAGCAAAAGCTAACGACGTACAAGAAGCATTAGACGGCCCTAAAAAGAAGAAAATCTTTTTAAAATATATGAATGATGTTGCAATGGCTGGTTCTTATAATAATGCAGGAAAATACATTACAGGTATAGAAGACCATTTGCCAACGGCACAATACGACCGTACACAGCATACGTCAAAAGTAGTAGAAGATATTTTGGACAATTGGTTGGTATTAAGTCAAGGCGGAAAATTTCACGCCATATTTGCCACACACAGCATACCAGACGCTACCAACTATTATCGGTTATTAAAAGCTGCCAAGCCAGACTTAAAAGTTACCGCATTATTTGACCCAACTATAGATAATGAAGGCGGTTCAGAATATAAAGAGGACGCACTAATTGAAATTATAGAAGATTACAATACTCAGTACCAACAAGATTTCAAATTAGCTAATTATGCTAAGATGAAGAAGGATATTGCGTCACGCTTATCGCATAAAGCTCCTTATCAAAGAATTGCAACTGAGCCAGAAAAGCAATTGGATATCCTTATTGTAGTTGACCAAATGCTTACAGGGTTTGACAGTAAATGGGTCAACACGCTTTATATGGATAAGAAAATGCAATATGAAAATATCATACAAGCATTTTCACGTACCAATCGTCTTTTTGGACCAGACAAACCACACGGTACCATTCGATATTACCGCAAACCACACACAATGGAGCGTAATATAAATTCAGCCATAAAACTATACTCAGGAGATAAGCCCATCGGTTTATTTGTACAGCATTTAGATTTTAATCTAAATATGATGAACAGTATCTATGACGATATTGCTCAGCTTTTTAGTCTCGCAGGCATCGATAATTTTGAAAAGCTGCCAGACGACCTTGCAGAACGTGGTCGTTTTGCAAAGTTATTCAATGCGTTTAACGAATATATGGAAGCAGCAAGAGTACAAGGCTTCACTTGGAATACATTAGAATATAACTTCGGAAAAGGAAAGAATAAAAAAATGGTCATGCTTTCGTTAGATGAGACCACGTATTTATCTCTTGTATTACGTTATAAAGAACTTTTTGGAACTGGTGGCGGTGCAGGCGGTTCAAATGTCCCTTATGAAGTTGAAGGACATATCACAGAGATAGACACAGGAAAAATTGATGCTGACTATATGAATTCTCGTTTTGAGAAGTATTTAAAAAAGTTAAACAGCAAGGATATAAGTAAAGAAGAGTTGGAGCAAACCCTAGACGAGCTACACAAGTCCTTCGCTACTTTAACACAAGAGCAACAAAAATATGCGAATCTGTTTCTTCACGATGTACAACGCGGTAATGCAAAACTAGAAGCTGGTAAAACCTTAAAAGATTATATCACGCTGTATCAATACAATGCAAAAAATGACCAAATTCGCAAAATAGCAACCGTATTAGGATTAGAAGAAACCCGCTTACGTGAAATGATGGACTCAGGTCTTACTGCAAAAAGTATCAATGAGTATGGCAGATTTTCAGAACTCAAAGAAACCGTTGATAAGGAAAGAGCCAAAGCTTATTTTGAAGAATTAGAAGGAGGTAAACTTCCTCAATATAGAGTTAATATAAAAGTGGATGATTTGTTACAGAGGTTCATTCTAGAAGGTGGGTTTGAATTGTAGAGTAAATGCATAAAATGGGTTATGGTAAAATCAAGTAATAATTTATGACAGCAGACGGTAAGATTGAAATTATGATTGCCTCATCGGTGTACGGATATGAAGATCAGATAAATCAAATATGTGGCTTGTTTAAACAAATGGGCTATCAACCTATAAGTTCACATTATAAAACGATGCTGGTAGATCCAGGACTTTCAAATATGGAGAATTGTTTAAATGCAGTAGAAAGCTGTGATGCGTTCTTCGGTATTTTAAGGCCATTTTATGGTTCCGGAGTTATTGAGGAAACTTCAATAACTCACGAAGAAATGAAACACGCAATTGCACTTAAAAAACCGCATTGGTTTATTGCACATCGAGACATTAGAGTTGCGCGTACACTTTTAAAGCAGTATCGATTTAACGATGACAGATCTAAAAATGAACAGTTCACATATTCAAAGACAACTATTTTAGATGATATTCGAGTGATTGATATGTATGAGGATACTATACAGAATGGTGTCCCTATCCCAGAGCGTGTAGGTCACTGGACAGATGAGTATTTTGATATAACAGATATTATCAAAGTGATACAAACTCAATTTGCTGACTCTGATAGAATTTTACAAATCATTGAAAATATGAAAGCATTATGAGCAATGAAAACTTAAATTATATTGATGATTTGTTGAAAAAAGAAGAATCGTCAACTTTAGAATTCAAAAAGTCTGCTACTAAAGAAGTAGTGGCTGAAGTTTTGTGCTCTTTCTTAAATAAATATGGAGGACAATTAATCATCGGTGTAGAAGATAATGGATACGTTGTAGGTTTTAAAGATGCACAAGAAATCTCAAAACATATTCAAAAATATGTAGTAGCATCTATTGTTCCTGAACCTGTTGTGTCTGTTGATGTTCAAAATTATGAGAATAATGAAATCGTAGTTTTTACGGTGTGGAAAGGAACAAGTCAACCCTATATATTTAATGGTGGTGTGTTTATGCGTTTTGGTAAAGAAACTAGAAAGTCTTCATCTCAAGAGCTTGCCGATATTATTCATAATTCTTCTTATAGCGATCAACGATGGGAAACAAAATCTGCAATTGAAGTAGAAATCGATGATATTGATTTGTCTGAGGTAAAAGATTGTATTGAAGATGTAAATAAGACAGGAAGAGAACACAATATTCCAGATGACCCTTTGCAGTTTTTGAGTAAGTATGGTCTTTATAAAAATGGCGATTTCACTAATGCCGCCGTTATCCTATTTGGTAATAGGCCAGTAACCTTTTTTCCTCAAGTTAGAGTTCGCTTAACCGTTTTTCAGAACACTAAAGAAGATGGAAATTTGCTTTATGATAAAATCTTTGACTATAATTTATTTAAATCTATAAGACAAATAACCGAGTTTTTTGATTTGGCTTTTGGAGTATCTAGTTCTTTTAGTAATTCTGATTGGAAAAGATCTGATAAAATTAAATTTCCCAGATTAGCTATTAGAGAAGCACTTCTAAATGCATTTATACATCGCGATTACTCTTCATTTTCTAGTAGTATCGCAATTAATATTTATCCCGATAAACTTGAAATTAATAGCTATGGAAGTTTACCTGATGGTGTATCTGTAGCATCACTTTCAGAAGACCATTTATCTATACCGGTTAATCCAGACATTGCACATATGTTTTTTCTAAGAAACTGGATAGAAAAAATAGGAATAGGAACAGTAAAGATGATAGCAAATTGTAAAGAATTAGGTTTTAAACCTCCTTTATGGAATGTTTTAGACAATACTGTTTCTGTAACCTTTCCTGATGTACGTATTCCATTTAAACTCAATGAGGGATTAAATGAGGGATTAAATGAGGGAATAACATCTTTACTTAACAAACCACAAAATGAGGGAATAAATGAGGGATTAAGTGAGGGATTAAAAGAATCACTTATAGAAATACTTCATATTATTCAAAACGGAGAAAAGATGAGAACACCAATGATAGCTGAAACATTAGATAAACCTATTAAAACAATAGAACGACATATTAAACTATTGAAAGATATTGAAGCAATAGAATATGAAGGATCTAAAAGAACCGGCGGTTATAAAATATCTGAGCTTTTGAAAAACGCTATGTGATGAAAGAAAATGAAATTCAAATTTGGAAATCTGCCATTGAAGAGATCCTGATTAAAAATGAAGAATAGGATAACAAAAACGTAAGTGAACCTTATCACGTAGTTTATAAGGATATAAAAATACCGGCAAAGGTTGTATTAGCAAGGGCATTTGATATTGTAGAAGAGAAGCATCCTGATTTGGAACTTAAATCAGTTGGCGGTGGTGTTCCTACCAATCAATTTTTAGAGGAGTTTGGATTTAAAATTACAGAAGATTTACTATTTAATAATTCGCGCTCAAAAAAACTAAAAAAGCATATTGATAAAAAGATTGGGAATAGATTATTATTTCAAGACTTTATAAAGTTCGTACATCATTTTTTGAACAACTTACAAATTGAAGTTTATAAAGTTAGAATAGCTTTAGAGAGCCCAGGTAATATATAGTCGTTATTGGTATGCGAGCTTCGTATTCGTATACAGAAAAAGTTGGAGTATCTCAAATAAAATTATTAGTTAGTGCTTCTTTTAAGGAAAACCATAGCTATAAATATGACTTTGTTTATGATTATCCCTGTAAAGGCAACCCGGAGCAGCATTTTGTAAAAATTGCAGTAAGTGATTGGAATGAAATTGATAGTAAGTTATTACAAGAACATATTTAACAGTTTAATATTCAATATGATGAAGTTAAAAATTCAACACACACAATGAAATGTAGAAGCAAAAAAAACAAATAATGCTTTTAAATACATCCTTTTTAAAAATATAAATATTGACGATTTTATGAGTGATAATACTACAAGCATTTCAAAGAAAAGTCTAAAGCCATATTTCGATTTTAGTATGCTTTCCGCCTATGGCCAGAGAGTGAACAAAACGTATAATTCAAAATCTGATGAAGCAAAATGGTTTTATGATACTCGTGAGAAACTATACTATTTAGTAGACCTACTTTCTGAACAGTTAGGTGAGAATTTCCAAGTTGTCTATAAAGAGAAACCAAACGGTCAACGTGGTCCAAGTTTAATAGGGTTCAAAGATTATGTATTAGCAGGCTTTGCCCCAGTTGATAATAATGTCGGAGACAATCTTTTTATTAAAGTTGCAATTTCAAAACTTAGTGGGAATCCAGTATTTGATATTAATATTGATCTTAATTTTCGAAAAAAAACTAGCCCTTTTCAAAAAAAAAGAGATGAGATATTTGACACACATTACAAAGAGTGGGCAATCGATAATACTTTTCCAGATAATTGGATTAGTTTATTAGATTTAATTGGTGATGAAGTCAAGTACATCACTAATATGTATAGGCTATACTTAAATACTTTCAAATCTAAAAAATCAAAAAGAAAATCTCAAATACCCCTAAACCAAATCCTTTACGGCCCGCCTGGAACAGGTAAAACATATCAAACAATTAGCACAGCAATTTCTATCGTAAATCCAGATTTCTTTAAAGCTAATGAGAATAACAGAGAAGCATTAGTTTCAAAATTCAAAGAACTGACTATTTCAAATTGGACTGAAACTTCTGGACAGATAGCATTTTGCACTTTTCATCAATCATTTACGTATGAGGATTTTGTGGAAGGAATCAAGCCTAAAGTAATTAATGATACCGATATCATTTACGAAAATCAAAAAGGTGTTTTTAAAGCGCTTTGCGATAGAGCAAGAACGGCAACTAATGACACTTCAGATTTTGACACGGTAATAAGTAAACTGGAAAATAATATACTTGAAAACGGTGTCGTAACACTACAAACTAATCGTGGGAATAAGTTTGATGTCAACTATACAGGACAGACCACCTTTAGAATAAAACCGCACGAGTCCACTCAAGAAAATCCACAATATCCTGCGGCAATAGAAAACATACGTATGTTGTATGAAGGTGCACCGTTAACAGATGTCTATAATCCATCCTACGTAAAAGGAATACTAGAACATTTATTTGACAAATATGGCTTGTCTAAGTTTGACACAGTAAAAGATAATGATAAGCCTTATGTTATTATCATTGATGAGATCAATAGAGGTAATGTAGCTGCCATATTTGGAGAATTAATAACATTGATTGAAGTTGATAAAAGAGCTGGTGGTAAAGAAGAGTTAAGTGCTATTTTACCATATTCCAAAAAGGAATTTAAAGTACCAAATAACGTGTATATAATTGGAACAATGAATACTGCCGACCGTTCTGTAGAGGCTTTAGATAGCGCGCTAAGAAGACGTTTCAGTTTTAAAGAGATAATGCCTAAGTATGATATTATTCAAAATCACCTCAAAGAAAAGAATAACTGGAACGATATCGAAGTTCATTCTATTTTAGAAAAAATCAACAAACGTATAACGCGATTGATAGATAGAAATCATCAAATAGGACATTCTTATTTTCTAAAACTGGCAGATGTTTCAGTCCAAAGATTCACTCAAAAGCTAAAGAGTATTTTCTCAGAAAATATTATCCCATTACTTCAAGAGTACTTCTTCAACGATTTTAATAAAATTGGTTTAGTCATTGGCAAGGACTTTTTAAAATCCGTAGAAAATGATGAAAATATTTTTGCAGATTTTACAGAAGGCGATAGCGCTAATTATGAGGACGACATTTTTGAAATTATAGATCCGATTGATATGGACGATAATGAATTTATTGCGGCAATAAAAAAGCTTATCAATTAGTGATAAATAACTATCAATACGAGCCACTACAATTCTTTGAATATGACAGAGTCACATTCAAAGGGAAATGGAGCAATCCTAAATTTAATGAAAATCACTTTGAAGCTTTTGAGCAATACTATTTAACTAATCCAGAAACATCATTTTTTGAACTCATTCCTAATGGTGTTCGTTTTAAACAATATGTTGGTGTTATTCAAATAGGTAAAACCACTATTGAAGTGCTTCCTAAAGCAGGCAGAAACTCAGAAAAAGATGTGTGGCAAGGCGTTTTATTAGATATGCTTAAAGCCTGTCATTTACTTACTGCTCGCAATACAGGAAATGCACAACTACGGTTAAAGTCTAACTCACTATTGCATCTATATTTTGAATTATTTCTTAATGAAGTTGAGCAGCTTATACAAAGAGGTCTTATTAAAAAATATAGAAGAGAAAATGCACAAGCAAAATCTTTAAGAGGACCTATTCAGTTTGCAAAACAGATTGCTAAAAATACCATCCATAAAGAACGATTTTACATTAACGATAGTCTGTATGATAAAGACCATCTTATTCATCAAATTTTAAGTGAGACAATTAAAGTTATCTCTCATTTTACTGTTGAAGCAGTTGTACATGATAAACTTAATAGAGTAAAGACTTTATTTCCAGAAACAAAAACACTTAAAGTAACAAGTTCTGATTTCAAGAAGATTCCGCTTTCGCGTAAGCATATACCTTATGAAAAAGCGCTTCTTATATCAGAGTTAATCCTTTTAAATTATAGACCAGATATAAAGTCTGGAAGTCGAGATTTAATCGCTCTAATGTTTGATATGAACAAGCTTTGGGAAGAGTACATATTACAATCGTTAAAGCGTGAAGGAAGCGATAGGTTTATTATACGAGGTCAAAAGCAAAAAGTTTTTTGGAACAATTCTAAAATTATTAAGCCAGATATCGTACTTGAAACAAAAGATAAAATTAACACGTATATAATTGATACTAAATGGAAAGTAGTCAATGATGGTAAACCTAGCGATGACGATTTAAAACAGATGTATGCTTATAATTACAGATGGAATTGTAATCATAGTATGCTTTTATATCCATCCACAACAAACCAAGTAAAAGTGAAAGGACAATATTTTAAAGCAGAAGATGGAAAAAGTCATTCCTGCGAATTAGCTTTTGCTCAAGTTTTAGATGGTAAAAAATTAAATAAAAATATAGCAAAGGAGATATTACATTCGTTTGAGAATAGTAAAGAATCAATGGAGAATGTTCCTTAGAATAACTACCCAATCCGCCTCTTAAACTCAGTAACAAAAGCTTGTTTCATACCGCTACTTTTATAAGAATTTAAGAACCCTTCAATATTAATTTCTGTTTTGATATGCTCCGCTTTTTCCTTAGTCATTGCTATAAAGTAGCTATGCAACGAATCTTTAAGTGTTTTTCCATTAGGCATCTTGTGATAGGTTTTCCCAAACTCATCCTTCATTCCTACTTCGCGCTTCATCTCAAGTTCGTAAGCACGTTCAAAGTTGAGCATGGTACGCAAAGTCATTATGTCTTCCGTGTCGTCGTCTCCAGCTTCTTTGCCTTCATATCTAAGAATAGACTTACGAATAGTCAAACAGATATCTACAACTGCTGGATATACCAGCTGTCGTTCTAATGTTTCATTAAAACCAATACGATAAATACAACCACTAAAACGGTCTAGCAAAGACGCATCTTGTTTGTTATTACCAACATAATTCCCACTTGCGCCTTTACCAATTACGTTTCCTGTGGCAATGCAACCAAAGTTTCTATGCTTTTTAATGGGCTCATTGTTCCCATTAAAAATGATAGCCCCTTCACGCGCACTTTTAGCTAAGGCATCATTTAATAATCCAGCAGTATTGGCATCTAGCTTTGGCATTTCGTCCAGAATTAAAATTTTTCCATCACGCCATGCTTCAATAAGCGCTCCTTCCTTATAACCTGATATCGTTTGTCCTCCTTTTATATCGATAGGTGATGTCCATTGATTGCAATTGACAATAGTAAAAGGCAGTTCCTTTCCGTCATTTTCAATACGACCTTGAATAGCATAGGCTATCTTTTCTCCTATAGTGGTTTTACCTGTTCCTGCACTTCCTACTAAGTATGGATTGTTTCCCACACTCAAATCATCCATAATTTTCATAAACTGAGGAATTTGTTGTACTTCTGGTATATCTAATTTCCTGTTATTCATTAGTGTAATGCGATTTGTAGTTGGTTAATTAATTCATCAATGTTAGCAATTTGAGCAATGCTGTCTTCATAAAAGACTCGACCTAAATCTTGCGCTGTATAGTTTCCAAACACAAATTCAGCGTTACCGTCTTCATGCAAATTATTCAACATAAAGTATCCCAAAGTCTCTATGGCTTCATGCAATGGTAATTGCCTTGCTTCTTCAACAACAGAATTAAAATCATCCTTAATTCCTTTTTGAAGAATAGTTTTTCTCCAATCTTGATAAGGCTCTTCAATATTTTTAAAAATCGGAATCAGCGAGTAATTGTATTTTTCTTTATCCGTTAGCGGACGATTGTAAATTACCACACCAAACTTGTTTTGATTGGTAGGCTCTTGATAGTTTACAAAACCAATAGTTGGATTACTTCCTTGCCCATAAGCCCTAGCTAACTGATATTTAAAGTTTCCTTTTTTCTGTTTAGTTTTCGATTTCCAATCTGATTCATTTTCAATTTCCCAATCTTCGAGCTCTCGCGCTTTACCCATATATTGTACTTGAAAAGCATCTAATCGATTAAGAAAATCTTGAAGGTTCTCCACATGCAACGTGCCTGTCATTTCTCCAGCGTTTTGAACAAAGTCTGGTAATTCATCTTTCGATTGTCCTGGTTCACGCCTAAGTAATTTCCGTAATTTCTCATCAATAATAGCGGGGTATAAACTCCGTTTATCAAGGAAAACCTGAAAATAATTATCACTAATTCGCTTGGCTCTGAAACTCAACTTATGGTCTGTAAAGAAACTATCAATTTCTAATTTGCTTATAATAGAATAAGCTTCGGATATAGGAAGCAATGCGGAATCTGCTTCCCCTTCTTTTCCGAAATCTCTGTGAAGCAAAATTCCATTTTTAATAGTGCCCTGTGTAGTATTGTATTTAACTAGCTTATTCTGTGTGCCTATTTGACCTGATGCTCCTACTATATTTTCAGTTAAAATATGACGCCGTTCACGTTTGGAAGATGCTTTCTTTATCAAACCATTCCATTCCAAATTTACCATCTGCACATCTTGTTCACTAACTTCCCTACTCTCAGTAAAAATTTGACTAATAAAACTCTGTTCCGCTGGTTGAAGACTATAGGTTAATACTTTCCTAGAATCTGTTACACCAAACTTTAAACTAATATTACTTAAGGTATACGGGTTCTTTCCTGACTTACCGACACTTATTCCTAAGAATATTCCCCATGAGGGTTTAATGGTAGTTCCTATGAAAGGCACACGCACTACATCACCAATATTCCACATAGTAATGTACCTTACAATAATCCGTTGGATATTTTCAAGACCCGCAACATAAGTAGCTAATTGGGATGTTTTTTGACTAATAAGTGCTTCTAAATTATTCCAATCATTTAGGATTTTTTCATTCTCTTCTTCTGTTTTAGCACTACCCCGCTGTGGTAACTGTTCTCGTTCCTCTTTGAGGTTTTCAATGACTTTAAAACGTTTGGCTTTGCGCTCTTCTAGCAGCTTTGGATAGGCTTCGTTTATTTGATTCTCTAACTTTAATCTCACCTGAATTGGCTTTTCTCCATCAAGAGCTTCCCCAATACGCACATCAATATCTTGTTTGGTAAATGGGCGTTTCAAATTATTAACTATGGTAATATCTCGAACCGTATCTTTACCAAAAGGAGTGTGACCTCCTTGCCCTTTTTGAAAAAGAAAACGCTTTTTAACCTCGGCATCTAAGGGTAAAAATTCGGTCTCTAAATCATAAGTGCCTTGCTGCTTTTCTAACTTAATTTGATGGTCATAGCGTTCCAATAAATCATCATACAACGCATCTTGCTCTTCCACTTTAAGTAACCCTGCTCGCCCTGTTAATTGACGAACCGCACCATCCTTAAAACCATTACGCTCGTAGTAAATATTCCCTTTCTTATCTGTTTTCTTCTGATAGGTTGGGTATCCTAATTGTTCCATGAGTTCTTGGTTTTCTTCCACCCAATTCCAAGCAGCTATGTCTCCGTATTTATTTAAGAAATCGGCACTTTTTAGCGTATCATCATTGGTCTTTTGAGACCCTGTAGTATTGGCATCTAATGATTTTAATTTTGCCTTAAGCATAGTCATCAATCGCTTTTCAGTGGGGATATCGCTAGTAATGTAATAGTACTCAGGTAAATTCACTTGACCTGTACGATTAATTCGTCCGCGTTTTTGCACTTCAGTATTGATATCCAATTCAAATTGATGCACAATCATAGCACGTTGACGTTGGTCTTTAAAATCCTTGCTGGCATGCGCTGAAGAACCCGTACTACCACTTTGATTGATGAGTAACACATCATAGTCACCACTATTAAAAAGTCGGAAAGACTTTTCAGTGTTGCTTCTGAATGATTCTACCACAACTTCGTCACCACTTAAATCCACACGTTGATTACGCCCTGTAACTTCTGCTACTTTAAAGTAGGTATCACTGTGACCTCCTATATGTTTGGGTTTCTTTTGGGTGTGTAATAAATGTATAAGCTCATCTATTGGAGAAATAGTAAGTCCCGAACTCTCTAATAACATGCGCTTTTTAATCTCATGATATGTATCAATACCATTTTGAGGTAGCTCTTCTAATTCAATACGCTCACGGGTTTTTTCTCCATCAATAGCAGTGTAATTGTAATTAAAAATCCCATCCAAACCTTTTACAAGCGTTCTGGTAAAATCCATTTGGTCTTTTGCTATTACATCACCACTTACTAAATTCAAATCTTTTAAAAACGCACCCATCGTAGATTTAAAAGCAATGACCACTTTTTTATCCTCTTTGAGTAACTTGATGGTATGCTTCGCCACATCTTTCACCTTTAAGGCAAATAACATTTGGTCGATAATATTAAATACTCTTGAAAAATAAGGAGATTGTTTTACGCCAAGTCCTCTAGGTTTTGAAGACATGTGTTCTCCTCTAGCTTTCGCAGAAGCGTGAACAGTTGCTAATAATGGAGCAAGAAATTCTTGTTCAAAGGCAACTACTTCATTCATCAGTGTAATGATGCGATTTACACTCTCTCGACTTTTACTTCTTTGGGGTTCTTGATTCAAAGTAATATAATCAACCTTGATGCCCTCGTTAGAGCGTTGTCTACGAATCAACTGACCACTTTCAGATAAATTAGAAGCTACAATCTCTTGCAACGCCAGTCCACCACTGGTCATTGAGCGTACAAAATCGGAGTCAGACAATCCTGTTTCCGAAATCGCAGTTTTCTTTGCATAAAATGGCATTACCTCTGGATACTTAGCAAACGTGGCACTTAAAAAACAACATGCTTTTGTTTGCGGTAACACCTCGCGCATCCAGGTACCTATGATAGAGTCAAAACCACCAGCCGTATGGGATTCATCTAAAATGAAAACGACTTTTTTATATTTATTACTTCCATCAACACCATTAGCTACCATCTTTTCTAACCACATTCTTTTATACGGATGAGCGCTTTGTACTTGTGAATAGGTGCAGAATATCATATCATAA
Organism: uncultured Flavobacteriaceae bacterium; assembly: GCA_938009735.1. Lineage (GTDB taxonomy): Bacteria > Bacteroidota > Bacteroidia > Flavobacteriales > Flavobacteriaceae > Maribacter_C. The sequence goes on along the minus strand of CALLIG010000301.1, from coordinate 1,053 downwards.
CCAATAGGCAAATGGTCTAGGGTATTTGGAATAGTAACTGTGGGTATTTTATCGGGGTCGGGTAATCGTTTTCCAATTTTTTTATGGTAATCAATAGACTCTTTACTTTCTGTTGGATACTCTACTTCGTTAGAAATTAGCTCCGATTGTGCTAAACTACTAAGCGGACTAAATACTACATTCCCATCAGCATCTTTAATTCTAGCATCTGAATCGGTATTGACGATAAAAGGATGAATATTTTCAAAACCTATCGCTTTTAAATCGCGGTACATATCGGTAAAAAGGTCTGGTTTTTTGGTGAAAAACACTGGTAAATATCCTTGCATAACTGCATGGCGAATAACCGCAGCAGCCTGTCTTCCTTTTCCAATCCCTGTTTGGTCTGCTATAATAATGCCTTGCTCATTTTCAAACTGCTTTAAGTACAATCCAACCGCATCTACTTGCTCTGCTCCAAGACCTTTCCAAAGTTGTTTGGTGGTTGTATATTTTAATTGATTACGCACATAGTTATCTATATTTCCTTGAGTTTTAACAATGCTATTCAATGATTTCTGTACCTCAAAAGCCATATTTCGTGGAATAAGCGTTTGCATGCGGTAAGGTGCTTTGGATTTAGGTTCGTAAGACACCAAGGCACTTTCTTGAGTCGCTAGTTTAGCCACTTCTTTGGCATCTTGTTTGAAATCTGCCTGTTCTAATTCTAATTCTGTATTATTCATTTTTGTGTAATGCTAAAGCTTCTAAATAGGTGCGAAGTGTTATTTCTGAATACAATTGAATGGCCTCTTCTTTATCCATACCTCCATAAAGCAAGGAATTTTCAGGAACGCTTTCATCCATTTTATCCCAACTTTCTTTAAGCGTCCAAAGTGCCAATTGCATCTTATCAGTGTTTGCTAGAAAATCCGCAATTTCACTTACCGATTTCCCTTCCGTATAGACCAACTCCAAATAATCTTCAATAAGAGCAATTGGATTATCGCCATTTGCAAAAGCTTGCTCCACGAGTTCATGTAACTGGATATAAATAGCTGCTTCATGGTCTTC
>CALLIG010000300.1 GCA_938009735.1 uncultured Flavobacteriaceae bacterium | reverse complement strand
TGACCATACGCCCACTAGATATACTAAATTTGTATACAAAACAGGAAATACCTCTTCTTTATCAATCTGTTTTGCCTGAGCTAGAGAATAGGGGCTTTCTTTGATTTTCTTTGCGATATGTTTAAAATCAGTTTCGTCAAGTTCGGTATCTAGATAGAGATCAGAAATAGCTATCCAGATGATTTTACGTTCTTCTTTATTGATTTTTACTGTCATTTCAGTAAACAGGCTCTTAGGTATTTGCGACTATCTTCCTCCGTTCGCATTTAAATCTATAACGCATTCTTCACCAAGAGGAACCCAATTTCTAAGGCCTTTTGAAGTATTGCTTTCTAGCATTTTTAAAACACTATTCCCGCTTAAAGAACAGGCCGACTTAAGTTCGTTTTTTGCTATAAGCCCGTTAGATTTTCCGCTAGAAGTTCCGAATTGTAATTTAGCCCTCATTAAACAGCCTTCTGTTGTGCAATGGTTTGCTGCTTCAGAATCTTCGTGATCATTAACAGCGGGTGTTCCTAAGTTAACAAGACCAAAAAGATGGCCAAATTCATGATTAACTGTTGCAATTTCAATGTCGGCATCAGTAATTAATAAATTTCTACCCGCTAAAATTTTAACAGTTCGTTCATATATTACCATTGAAGTATTTCTGTAAACTGCACCAAGAGTAACAAAACCTTCTTCTAAATCATCACCATCACTAGGTGAATCAGCAAAATAAATGTAGATGCCTAAAGTTTCACCATCATTATAGACTGTTCGATTTTCAGCTTCAAGATCAGCGATCTCTTGAACTGTAAGATCATCTTCATCAGGTGAGGTTAATTCAAGATAAACTATTTCAATATTTTCTTTGAAAGTGTGTAATTTTAGGTATCTCTCAAGCTCATCAATCGTTTGTCGTTTGGGTTTAAAACCAACCACATAGGCAATCTCTATTTTGAGCTTATTAAATTTTTCGTTTGAAAGAATTTCGTTTGCAGATTTTCCTGTACCCAAAAGATTAGCAGTCTTATCTACATTGCTAGATGGTTCAACATCTTTGTCATCTGACTTTGAACAACTCATAACAATCATAAGGGCACACAAAGAAGCGCACAATTGTAGAATTTTCATTTTCACAGTTTTTATCTAAAATAAGGTAAAAAACGTTTTACCTCGTAATTTTATAGTGTTAATCTGGCTAAATAGTCGAAATGTTCGCCAACACTTACAATTTCACAGTTCAAATGACTCGCATTTGCTGCATTTTTAAGGGTGTTGGCATCTAGATACAACCATGAAAATGGTTTGCTTTTTTGATTTTTATAAGACATTGTGAACGTGACCTCCCCATAATACGCTGTGCCGGCAGGTATCCATCGTCCACCATCTTGATCTTCTTCAAACATATAAATTATGTCGCTAGAATCTAGTAAAATTTGCCCACCAGGATTCAGAAGTGTTTTTAAATGTTTAAAAAATTGATCTAGTCGGTTTAGTTTACCAACGATGCCGACACCATTCATAAGTAAAAGTAAAGTGTCATATTTTTGATCTTTCGAATCATAAATGTCTGACTGAATAGCATTTTCAAGGCCTCTAAGTTTGCAGACTTCTATAGCTCCTTTTGAGCTGTCAAGAGCAGTAACTTCAAATCTTTTATTTTGCAAGTAAAGGCTATGACTTCCAGCACCACATCCAATATCAAGCACTTTTCCTTTACATAATTTCAATGCTTCTTGTTCTAGGGTAGGCATAGCAGAAAAGTCTCGAAAGAGATAGGGTAGTGGCATAACATCCTCCGCATCTAAAGAAGAAGAGGTTATAATATCTTCTGTATAATCACCCTTCTGATAATCTAATACTGCATCACCAAGAACATCCATAGTAATATTATTTGTACTTTGTGCAAAAGTGGCAATTTTTGGCCTTAGAATCATATTTGATGAGAACTATAACCTTATTTTTTTGTTTTTTTATGCTAATTTCTTTGGATGTAAAAGCTCAAGAAACTGATTTTTCAACTGAAGTAGCAGCGTACCTAGATAGTAATGGCACCATGAAGCAATATGAATATGCCTACGATGAACTATTAAAAATGCTGGGTAAGCAGTATCCTAAAACCGATGCTACAGCTGAAGGTTGGAAATATTTAGAAGGAAATAAAGCGGATGCCATCGCTGACATGAAAAAAGAACTCATTCCGATATATCAGAAAAATTTTGATGCAGGTGAAATTCAACGAATGACTGCTTTTTATCAAAGTGATACCGGAAAACAACTTACCAATGATCGTTCACAAATGACTGAGGTTCAAAAAACTGAATTAAACAGTTTTTATAACTCTGATGTCGGAAAAAAAATCATCGAAAAGCAACCAATATTGTCTACGGCAATTTCTGCTGTATCAGAAGGTTGGAGTCGAGATTTATACGAGACTGCCATGAGTCTTTTGAAGTAATAATGATGGACGATATTTTAAAAGACCTTCCTAAAAAGGCAAAAGAGAAGCATACGGAAAACAAAAAGTATTTCACGAAGCTTCGTAAGAAACCACCAAAGAATTTAGATTATCTGATGCAAGAACTACATGAAGATGAGTTCTTAAAAACTGATTGCTTAACCTGCGCTAATTGCTGCAAAACAACCGGTCCACTTTTTACAAATGCTGATATTGATCGCATAGCAAAGTATTTTAAGTTAAAGGCACAGGTGTTCATTGAGCGCTACTTGAAAATTGATGAGGATAACGATTATGTTTTACAGCAAGTGCCTTGTAGCTTTTTGGGTGCAGATAACTACTGTTCTATTTATGATGTTCGACCAAAAGCTTGTCGAGAGTTTCCGCATACAAACCGCAAGAAATTCCAGCAGATTAGTAATCTTACCTTAAAGAATGTTGCTGTTTGTCCGGCTGCATTCAACATTGTCGAAGCGATGAAAAAGAGCATCCCTGTTAAGTAGTCAGGCATATATGGCCTTGGCGTATTGCTTATTAACTTTTGTATATTTACTTCAATGGAATCAATCATAAACTATTTCGAAAGCATACCAACTTTACATAGATCTTTATTATTGGTTGGGGGTATTACTGTTTTTTGGCTCTTAGAGGGCATACTTCCACTTATGCGTTTTAAGGTTAATAAATGGAA
>CALLIG010000299.1 GCA_938009735.1 uncultured Flavobacteriaceae bacterium | reverse complement strand
TGATAAATACTCATCGCTACGCCCCAATAGGCCATCGCACATTCTGAATCTGTATCAATGACTTGAACAAATGCTTTTTCAGCCTCTATATATTCAAAGGAATGTAAGAGCGCAATTGCTAAATTGAACGTCTCTCTTGTTTCGTAAGAACAAGACTCTGAAAAACTAACATCTCCGAATTGCCCGTTGCCGCAAAGTTGTAGTTTTCCTCTAAGAAGGTCTAAAGAAGCTAAATCTGGTTTTGAACTGTTATTTTTACACCCCATTAAGGATATCAGAATAAATAGAAAAACACTTTTTTGGATTGATTTCATGAAACTGTTTTTTGTGATTATTTAATCCTTAAACAAAATAAGAAGCTAATAGCTTTGGTGCAAAATAATTCGTTAGTTAAAACTTGATTTAACCTAGTGAATATAGTGAGTGTTGAATTATTAAGTAAATTATGTGTGCTATAGGCATGAAAGGAAGTTTATCCTGTTCATTAAACTGTATGAATGGTAGAATGAGTTAGGTGGTTTTTTGACTTTTTTCTTAACGTTTTAATTGAATAGGGTTACGTTTCAAATTAAATCTGAATGTTATATTCTAGCTTTGTTAATCCTCCCTTGCGTTTTCAAACGCCAATAAATAATAAAAACTGTTCCAATCACAGAAGGCAATACCCAAGCGGTAATAGTCCATAATTTGAGTCCCGCGACAATGAATGCGGTTATTGAGGCGATCATACCTGCAATCATATGGGTTAGGTGTGCCAATAACCACGCGACTTTATTCGTTTTGAACTTTTTATAAAATAAAAAGTTTTTGATGGTAAGGAAAAGACCTAATCCACCAAAAATCATATATAAAATATTATCAGGTACTGGAGCGAAAAAACCATAAGTGCCATAGCCTAACATGAATATCGAAAATACCATCATGCTAAAAGAAATACCTAGATCAATAGATGTTGCTTTGAGTTTCTTACGTGATTTGAAGGTCAATGCACGACGCCCTATCAAAACGAGATAGATGGTAAATAGCGAAATGAGAAACAAGAATAAACTTTCGTGGCCAGGCATCCATGCTATTGGTATAATTATGATGCAACTCATTATCATGGAAAGGGCAAATATTTTGCCCATGCGTTTATGAAGTTTACCTCCTTTTGTTACTGCCATACTTCCGATTCCGGTGATAAGACCTAATCCTCCGAAAAATGCGTGAATATAAACTGCGATCGTAATTGCTTGCTCCATGGGTAAATTGTGGCTTGGTTATAGGTCAAATATGGAACTATATAATAGCTTCAAAAATATTTTAGTGCTGAACTGTTGTTGGTGATGGATAGAACCTCACTATTCCCTTCTAACCTGCGATAGTCTCTAAAGCACTAACCAAAGTATCAATCTGTTTCTTCGTGATAAAAATGGCAAAAGATATACGAATTATGTTCAATCCAAATTTGTTTTCTGGCTTACATTCAATTCCGTGATTGAGAGAGAGCTCCACTTTTACATCTAGCATATATTTACCTTTTACTTCAACTACCTGTATGCCGGCAGAAAGGGAATCAAGTTCTGGAGTCTTTAGTATCAATTTTTCGTTGTCTTTAATCTTATCCCGGAAATAATGTTTTAGTTCATGGGTGCGGTTCTGTATTTTTTGTCCTCCAATAGCATTACGGTAATCAAGAGCAGCGCCTAGACCTAGAACTTCAGGTAGGTTTCTTGTATTGTAGTTTTCCAGCCTTCGAATGCTAGTATCTTTATATCCTCGAGCTACTATTAGTGGTTTAAGATGTTTTTGACTTTCTTGTTTGGCATAAAAAACACCAACTCCTTTAGGAGAAAATAACCATTTGTGCGTGCTAGCCGTATAAAAATCGCAGCCTATAGCTTTTAAATCAATAGTAAACATACCAGCTGCTTGAGCACCATCAACCGCAACTAATATTCCCTTTTCATGGGCCATTTCGGTCACTTCTTTGATTGGTAAAATCATTCCGTTGGTGTTAACCAAATGGCAAATAGATATCACTTTTGTTTTTGGTGTTATAGCTTTTCGATAGACATCAACTACTTCTTCTACACTTTCTGGTAAAATGGGTAGGGTAGGTATTACTATTTTTACTCCTTTAGATCCTTGCCAATATTTCCAAGGATTCAAAGCGCTCGAGTGTTCATGGTCAGCAGAAATTACCTCGTCACCTTCTTCTAAGGCCATACTACTAGCGATGAGGTTCATGCCCTCTGTAGTATTGTGAATAAGTGCTATTTCCTCCTCGGATACAGAAAATAAATCTGCCGTTTTCTTTCTAACAGCTTCGATTTCGTCTTTCCAGCCTCCCCACATATATTTTGATGGAAAATCATCAAGCGTATTTCTAAAATTCATGGTGGCTTCACGAATAGGTTTTGGGCATGCGCCTAATGAACCATTGTTGAAATAAACAAGTCCTTCTGCGAAATGAAATTGTGATTGCACGGTTTCCCAATAGGCTTCTGAATTAGATGTGTTACTTAAATCTTCAAATGCGGATTGTACAGGTTGTGTAGCTTTTGCCCAAATTTGCTGTGGAGTTGCTAATGCGCCAGCTGCACCAACACTAAGGGTTTTTAAAAGTTTCCTTCTGTTTTTAGCCATGGTTTTAATATCTAGGGACTAGACAGTTTTACTTTCGGTCGTTTTCTATTTTTATCAAGTTGGAATGTCCTTTTGCAATCATTCGCGTTTTATCAGCATTCCATATTTCGCAGGAGGTATTGACAATCTGATTCCCGTTTTTAGTGATGGAAGTTTTTGCAATTATTGTTTCTCCAACTTTAGCAGATGCAAAATAATCTACGGCTAAATTTACTGTGGTGTACAAGTTGGACTTTCCTAAAGAATAAACTGTAGCACCGACAGCATCGTCAATAATGGCCGCAGTTGTGCCGCCATGTAAAATGCCCATTGGGTTGGTCATCTCTTCGCGAATGAGATATGAAAATTCTAACTCTCCTTCTGTTACACTTAATAGAGTAGGGTTGAGCCAACGCATTAAGGGTGAGATAGACTTTGAGGAATCTTTACCGAGATAAGACTGAAATAAGGTAAGGGCTTTGTTCATATAATATTATTGTTTTTTTTATTCGGTGTAGGCTTGACAACTCGATTTTCTTCTGGTGTCTATGAGGTAAATAATTTTCCAAATACCATTATCGTTAAAGAGTTGAAAAGAATTCACGCCGCAATGGCTGAACTTTCCGTCTAGCCAAAATTCATATTCCGTCCAAGCATTTGCCATATTCTCATCTACCTTTATGGTGTATGATGATATTCGTTCTTCCCATTTATCAGTAACTGGACGTCCGCTACCAATCTCTTTAATGAAGTCTTTGACATCATCTGTTTTTAAAATATCTTTTCCTTCTTTGTTTTTAGAGGCTGTATGTAAAATAAGTTCATCAGCCATGGTTTGCTTCATCAACAACGTATCACCTTTATGAAAACCTTCAAAAAAAGTTTTGATTACACCTTCAACTTCATTCTCTAGTTCATCTTGTGCGTTTGCAAAAAAAGTTAGTAATAGTGCAGCAGTAACTATTATTTTTTTGATCATGGTAATTCTATTTCTCTAATATTCTTCTTCTGTTTCTATTCGATGTAAGTCCAAATCTTGAAAATCAAAACTAAAATCTATATCAGGTGAGATGCCTTTCATTTTTAAGCCTTGAGCTTTTCCGTTTTCATCTAAGCTGAACATGGCAAATACATCTGCATTCATATCTTGATATTCCCATTTTACTGCAAAGGTGTTGGACTTATAAAAACTCATTGCACCATTGAGTTTAGGAGAACGATAACATTTCATCCAGAGTTTTCCATTATTTAGAGATACTTCTACTTTACCAAACCATGCATCTTCATAAATGCCAATATAGTCTTCATTATTTATTTTATTTCTTTTAGCTGATTTTACGGTTTCCCATACGGCATCAACTACAGCAGAATTTTCGGCGCCACTTTCTTTAAAATACTCCTCAAATTTGCTTATCCATTCAAAATCATCCAATTCTAAATAGTTATCAACTAGGGTTCTCGAAACACCAATAAATACACCTGCGCCACCAGGTTCTGTATTGGTCAAAACAACAATGCCTAAATTCAAATCAGGAATCAAAACTGTGCGTGATAGCATTCCTGGAAGGCCTCCGGTATGCGATACGACCATATTTCCTTTTTTATCCTCTAGATCCCACCCTAAACCATAACCTGAGAAATGGTTATTATACCGAGGGTTTTTTCTGCTTCGGGTAGTGGTATGAATCATCCACATTTCATTTTGACTTTCTTTAGTAAAAAGAGTGTCTTTCAGTTTTTCACCATAAGCGCCTTGATTTAGATGCACTAGCATCCATTGGGCAAGGTCGTCAACATTGGCATATATTCCACCTGCAGCACCGTTCATTTGATCTTCGAAGTTCGAAATCACCTGCATATCTCCATAGGCAGTTGTGTGCGGAGAAGCTATATTGGTTTTGTCTTTAATTCCCTTTTGGTTCGCTGAAGAAGTATTCATACCTATTGGATTCATGATGCGGGTTTGAATGAATTCTTCCCAAGTCATGCCACTTTTACGAGCAATCAACTCTCCAGCAACCAGATACAAAAGATTGTCATAATCGAATTGTGTACGAAATGCAGAAATAGGCTTGAAATGTTGAAAACTAGATATGACGTCATCTATAGTAAAGTCTGTACCATCAGGAAAAATCATTAAATCACCAATGCCAAGTCCTAAGCCACTTCGATGTGTTAATAAATCTTGAATGTTGAAATTTTCAGTTACATACGAATTGTACATTTTGAATTCCGGAATATGATCAACAACCTTATCGGTCCATGTAATTTTTCCTTCTTCGACAAGTAAAGCAAGAGCTGTGGTGGTAAATGCTTTGCTATTTGACGCAATTGCAAATTGAGTATGTTCATTTACTTTTTCTTTGGTTTTGAACGATTTTACTCCATAACCTTTACTGTGAATGACTTTGCCATCTTTAACTACAGCAACTGCAGCACCAGCTACATTCAATTTTGTTATAGCATCATTAACTAGCGAATCAATTTGTGATGATGAATATTGTGCAGTTGAATAGAATGCTGTCAAAAAAACGACAACTTGAAGTACTCTTTTCATGATTGATGATTTTAAGCTATGTAAGATACTGAATTTTGAAAAGGCTGATACCTGAATATTTCTATACCTAAGAATCCTAATTAGTATACAATATGGAATACATGGGATTTCTTATATTTGGAATCTAACATAATTCAACATTCATGAAATCAAGAATTTTTATCGGAGTCTTTACGCTATTATTTTCAGTTGTAACATTTGCTCAAGATTCAAAAGCATTAGAAGGAACCTGGAATCTTATTATTACGGAAGAAGGAAAGGAAGTTCCCGCATGGTTAGAAATTAAGCATTCAGGTATTAGTTCATTAGTTGGTCATTTCTGCAATAAAACAGGAAGTGCGCGGCCTATAGCTGATATAAAAGTGAATGGTACAAATTTCAGTTTCTCAATACCAGCACAATGGGAACCTAAAGGTTTTGATATGCAGATCATGGGAGCCCCTGACGGTGATGGACTAAAAGGGACAATTATTGATACAAGTGGAAAAGCGCATCAATGGGTAGCTACACGATCGCCAAAATTGACTTACAATGAAAACCCAAAATATGAGAAGCCTATAAAACTTTTCAATGGAAAAGATCTAAGTGGTTGGACGGCTCTTGGTGAAAACCAATGGCTAGCAGAAGATGGAGTTTTGAAAAGTCCGAAATCAGGAGCGAACCTTCGAACTGATGAAACTTTTTACGATTTTAAATTGCATGTTGAATTCCGTATTCCAAAAGGGAGTAATAGTGGTATTTATCTAAGAGGACGTTACGAAGTGCAAATTGCAGATGATTTTGGGAGTGATGTGTCAAATGTTCTTTTTGGTGGCGTATACGGCTTATTAACACCGAATGAAATGGTTGCAAAACCTGCAGGTGAATGGCAAGAATATGATATTACGTTGATTGGTAGAAGAGTTACGATTGTAGCAAATGGTAAAACCATTATCGAAAATCAAAACATACCGGGCATGACCGGCGGGGCTTTAGATAATGATGAAGCTGCACCAGGTCCAATCTTATTTCAAGGTGATCACGGACCGGTAGAATTACGAAATATTGTGATTGCAAAAATAGCAGAATAGCGATTTCGAATTTTTATAGCATAAAAAAAGCCCAGAAGTTTTCTTCTGGGCTTTTTAAATATTTACAGTTTTCTAGACTATACTAAACCTGGTATTTCAACCATTTCGTTAGCATCTTTATCGTAGTCGACTTCATCGAAATTAAATCCGAATAAATTAAAGAATTCATCTCTATATCCTTCTAAATCGCCTATTTCAAGAAGATTTTCAGTTGTAGCTTGCTTCCATAATTCAGCAACTTCAGCTTGCACGTCTTCACGCATTTCCCAATCATCAATTCGAATTCTACCTTCTGCATCAGTTGGAACGATAGTTTCGTATAAACGCTCATCAAACAATCTATAAATTTGCTCGATACAGCCTTCTTGTAGGCCTTTGGCCTTCATAATTTTATAGAGTAGCGAAATGTATAAAGGAATCACAGGAATAGCAGAACTCGATTGCGTAACAAGAGCTTTGTTTACAGAAACATAAGCTTTGCCATTTACATCTTTTAGTGAGTCTGTAATAGTGAACGCTGTTTGTTCTAAATCATCTTTTGCGCGACCAATGGTACCTTTACGGTATACAGGCTCCGTAAGTTTTGGGCCGATATAAGAATAAGCAACGGTTTTGAAATCTTCTGAAAGTAAACCACTTTCTTTAAGGGCATTCACCCACATTTGCCAATCTTCACCACCCATTACGGTAATGGTATTTTCAATATCATCACCAGAAGCTGGTTCTATAGATATTTCTTTTACTTCTCCTGAATGAAAATCTACTGTTTTATTGGTGAACGTATCACCAATAGGTTTTAAAGTAGATTTATAACGTTTGCCTGTTTTTGGGTGCGTACGCACCGGAGAAGCAAGACTATATATTAATAAATCGATTTGACCTAAATCAGCTTTGATCAAGTCAATCGTCTTTTCTTTTATTTCATTTGAAAATGCATCACCATTAATGCTTTTTGCATAAAGCCCTTCTTTATGAGCTTCTTTTTCGAAAGCAGCGGTATTGTACCAACCTGAAGAAGCAGTTCTTCCTTCAGAAGGTGGTTTTTCAAAAAACACGCCAATTGTAGCTGCTTTTGAACCAAAAGCGCTTGTTATTCTAGAGGCCATTCCGAATCCGGTAGATGCGCCTATTACCAGTACTTTTTTGGCTTTTTCAACAGGGTCTTTTGATTTGATGTAGTTAATTTGATTCAATATATTTTGCTCACATCCGTCTGGGTGAGAGGTGATACAGATAAATCCGCGAGTTCTTGGTTCTATGATCATGTAAACTATTATTTATTCAATTCGATTATGACGATTTGCAATAGGTAATTGGTTCGTGTTTTCTAAAGAAAATCAAAGTTAATTAATTCCTTAACAATTCTTTCTATAAGGTTTGTGAGTATTACTTGAATTACATCCTAATAAATAGTTTAAATGCTTTTAATCAAGTATTTACATGATTTTAGCAAGTGTTAATTAACTCCTTAAAACACAATATTCTTAAGAATTAGCTGTTTGGTAATAAGCATATTAGTCAAAAAGTACCCCAAAATCTAAAGTGTAACCATTAGACCTACAACCTATGAAAGTTTTAAACAGAATTTTTGCGTTTGCAAGTATTGGCATTTTGATTGCTTCTTGTAGCGCTACAAATCAATTAACAATGAGCGCGGTAGAGCCCGCTCCGGTTCATATCGCTTCAGATGTGAAACATATTGGTATCGTTAATAGAAGTTTGCCTGCTAAAGGAAATACCGGACTTGATACCGTAGATAAAATATTATCTGCCGAAGGTAAAAACTTAGATAAGCATGGTGCGGAAGCTGCGCTTGCATCAGTTCAATCAGAATTAGAACGTTTACAACGTTTTGAAACTGTTGAGATATTAGAAA
>CALLIG010000298.1 GCA_938009735.1 uncultured Flavobacteriaceae bacterium | reverse complement strand
GTAACTTTCTGGGGCGCCCGCAGCATGACCCGCAATATTAATACTAAAACCTAAATTCAACGGATCTTCACCTGGAGTACCAATAGCACCTAAATGAGCTTTACCAGAATGTATGGTCAAGTAACCTATATCTTGAAGTGCTTTTGGTAAGGGCATAGCATGAACTGCTTTTGCATCACCCCCAACCGGACTCATTCCATTCACATTCCAATCTGGAAAAAGTAGCGAAGGGTGGTTTTTTTCCATGGGCTGTATCGAATCTTTGCGAAGTGTCCAGTTCGTAACTTGGTGACGTGCTGCATTCATACCGCTCATCAAACTGACACGCGTTGGGGAACAAACAGGAGTTGCATATGCCTGTGTGAATTTCATTCCCTCTTTTGCCAAACGCTCCATATTAGGCGTATGATACAAATCGTTATAAGGGGTGCGTTCTGTCCAAAAAGGAACTGAAGTATCTTGCCAACCCATATCATCTACTAAAAACAAGACAATATTTGGTGGAACTTTCTCAATTTGTTCTGATTGACAGGATGCAAGAATTGCTACAATCCCCACAAAAACCAATTTCAATATTCTCATTTTCATTTCTTTTTACTCGATAATCGAGATTTAAATACTCCAAGGCTTGGCTCAATATTTTTAAGTCGTTTACTTTCGAATGCCTCGTAGGCTAGCTCTAAAGTTGTTTACTCGGCTAAAATAGCCGCAATTTGATGCCATTCATTTCCATTCAAATGTCTTGGAGCATTGATCTGCTTTACACCAGGTGTACTTCTTCCATTTTCAATATAAGAAGCCATGAGCACTTTAAGTTCAATAACCTTTTCAGGATTACTTTCATAAAGATTATGTTCTTCAGATGGATCAACTTTTAAATCATATAATTGAAATTTCGGAAGCTGTGTCATATCATCTTTCCCAGGAATAGGATAACTCCATCCACCAGAACCAGGACAAAAAATTAATTTATAATTCTCTTTACGAATCGCAAAACTACCATTTATAGAATGGTGAACCGTTGCTTCTCTAGCATATGTGGTTTTATCATCATTATCAAATATGGGAAGCATTGAAAAACTATCCTCCGCTTCAGTATCGACTAAATCAACGCCCGCGATTTCAGCGCAAGTAGCCATTAGATCGGTATGACAAATTGTTTGGTTTGATACTGTATTCGGAGCTATGGTGCTTGGCCATTTTATAATAAAAGGTACACGATGGCCTGCTTCATAAATATCAGCTTTATGGCCTCGATAAATGGAGCTTGGGTCATGTCCTTTTTCTGCAAGAATTTCAAAATCTGCCTGTGGAGAACAACCATTATCACTAGTAAAAATAATGATGGTATTTTCAGCAATACCCTGCTCTTCCAATACTTTTAATAACTGACCAACATAATTATCAATCATTACTACAAAATCTCCGTATAGATTTAATTCACTTCTTCCTAGCCATTCTTCTGTTGGTAAAATTGGCGTATGTGGTGATGGCAAAGCCAAATACAAAAAAAAGGGTTTTTCTTGTTTTGATTTATCAGTAACGTAAGCCATTGCTTTCCTAAAGAAATTAGGGGTCACATCATCATGTGTAAAATCAGCTGCCGTTGGTCCTTTACGCCACCAAGTATATTTGCCCGTATCTTCGGTAATGGTATCAACAGCGGCGGTAATATTTCCATTCTTTATGTAAACATATGGCGCCATATCTAAAGAACCAGAATGTCCGTACGAATAATCAAAACCTAGTTCCTTAGGTGAATTGGTAACTGGTTTTGTAAAATCAAGATTATCAAAGTCAGTTGCATTCCAGCCTTCGCCGCCAAAATTAGAACTATCTTTTTGTGCCCAATCCCAACCTAAATGCCACTTTCCAATAAAGCTTGTTGCATACCCACCTTTTTTTAATAAGGATGCAACTGTTGTTCTGCTGTTCGGAATTAAAGCTTTTGATTTTCCCGTAAGCACCCCATTTTTCATTTCACTTCGCCAACTATATCTACCCGTAATGATACCATAGCGAGTTGGAGAGCAAACGGCAGAAGGACTATGCGCATCCGTAAATCTCATGCCCTCTTTTGCTAGTTGATCAATATGCGGCGTTTTAATTTTTCCATCGGGATTAAAAGCACCGATATCACCATACCCTAGATCATCAGTCAGTATATAAATGATATTTGGTTTTTCTACTTCTACGATTTTAATAGCCTTTTCATTCGTACATGAAATAGCCAAAAGTGTAGTAATAATCAATAAGACGGATTCAAATATTTTGGTACTCATAGGATTAGTCAATATAATTACCTTTAAAAATACACAATTTGACGCACTACCATCATCCACTTGAAAAAACAAACTATCTTTATATTTCGCTCAAACTCCTATTATATTTTTGTACACCATTGTCGACATAGAAACCACCGGAAACGGTATTAAAGGAAATAAGATCACCGAAATATCTATTTTCAAATATGATGGTTATGAAGTGGTTGATGAGTATACTTCTTTGGTGAATCCGGAATGTGAGATTTCATATTTCATAACTAGTTTGACAGGTATTGACAACCATATGGTGAGAGATGCACCAACTATTGACCAAATTGCCGATAAAATATTGGCATTCACCAAAGACACAATTTTCGTTGCCCATAGCGTTAATTTCGATTACAATGTGATTAAGAATGAATTTGCAATTATTAATCGCGAGTTTGTTCGAAAAAAACTCTGTACTGTACGATTATCTCGTAAACTGATTCCTGGTTATAACTCATATAGTTTGGGAAAGCTATGTTCTTCTTTAGGAATTCCGCTAACAGATCGTCACAGAGCACGAGGTGATGCACATGCAACAACCTTATTGTTTCATAAATTACTACGTAAGGACAACGCTGAAGATGTGTTTAAGAGCTTTTTGAACGCTCGTTCACAAGAAGCTACCTTGCCCCCGCAACTACCACGATCAGTATATGAAAGGATTCCTGCAAAACCAGGAATCTACTATTTCAAAAATTCTAAAGGAAAGATCATTTATGTGGGTAAGGCGATCAATCTTAAAAAACGTGTCTTAGGTCATTTTTACGATAAATCGACCAAAGAGATTGCCATGTGCAATGAAACTGCTGATATAGATTTTGAACTTTCAGGTAGTGATTTACTAGCATTACTAATGGAATCAGAAGCGATCAAACATCATTACCCAGAATATAATCGTGCACAGAAAAGAAAAGTACAGCAGTATGGAATCTTTAGTTATGAAGATCGAAATGGAATCAAACATTTAGCTTTTAATAAATTGAAAATGGCACCGAATGCCTTTTTTACTTTATATAATATCTCTGATTGTCGTTTGTTTTTAGAAAAAATATGTGAAGCTTTCAAATTGTGTCCGAAGTATTGTCATCTTCAAGAAAACGTAACATCGTGTTCACATTTTAGAATTACCAAGTGTGATGGAATTTGCAAAGGAGAAGAAGATATTCCCATATACAATGAAAAAGTGCAGCAGGCAATCGATCATATTCGTGCGACCTCTACTAATTTCATTATTAAAGAAAAAGGAAGAACAGTTGAGGAAGATGCATTTATACTAGTCAATAACGATCTATACATGGGCTATGGTTTTGTAGCAAACGATATGGTGGTTGATAATTCTGCTGACTTAAGTGCATTTCTAATTCCACAAAAAAACACTTTAGAAGTACAAGGTATTATTAAAACATACTTAGGAAAGCATGCTGAAAATTGTCACCCAATAGAAGGCACAATTTTAGATGATTTTTCATCAACGAGCGAGACGCTATTTATTTAGCTTTTTATACATCCGCATGACAAAGAAAGCCCAAATCATAACTATTGCAATACCGATAAGTGTGTAAACCCATAAAAAATCCATAGCATTAGGTTATTTAGGTGAACTTTTCACAACCGAAATTTGCAAAAAGCAAATGCTACAATTGGCTAATAGAGGGAAGAATGACCATTTAACATTTCGAAAAAACAACAATCTCAAATCTACATTTGTAATGTTGTTCTTACTAAAGGTAATAGATTGCCGTAGGAAAACCTAAGAAAAATTAAGAATTTTTTAACATTTATTAAATCACCTAAAAAGTGAACGATAATTAAGAATTACGAAATAATGCCTATCATATTTTCTAAATTCGCAATAGGCAAGCGGTACTGTTTTACTTTTCCTTACTGCTGTACATAAGATTTAACACAACAACTATCAATAAAACAACAACGGCTGCAAATATGCCTATCATAATAATACCGTTACTCCAATCTACCAAAGGAATCACTAATTCATTCATAGTTTCTATCGTATTTACAGGATAAATATAGTCGCGAATTTTATTCTAAAACATGATTAAAGTCAGGTGATTGGCGAAAGTTTAATCCAAAAAAAACAGTCTTACTATTCTAGTAAGAGTGTTTTTTAATTTGAATATAGACTTATAAAGTGCTCGGACAAACATAGTTCGTTACCTCAGCTCCTGATTTTTTAAGAGCGCCATAACCGCCCGCAATATCAATAAAGTTATGAATACCTCTACTTTTTAAAATGGAAGCAGCAATAACAGAACGGTACCCTCCAGCACAATGCACATAAAATTTACCATCACTAGGAAATTCACTCAAATGATCATTCAATAGGGATAAAGGCGTATGCGCTGCGTTCACAATATGCTCTGATTGAAACTCTCCTTCTTTACGAACATCAAAAACAGGTTTCTCTTGTGCATTAATCACCGACGTAACCATTTCGGCAGTATGTGATGTAATAGTATCAACTTCTTTATTTGCCTTCAACCATGCATCGAAACTACCATCTAGATAGCCAATAGTACCATCAAAGCCAACTCTTGATAATCGGGTTATGGTTTCTTCTTCTTTTCCTTCCGGTGTCACTAACAGAATGGGTTGTTTAATGTCAGCAATCAAAGCGCCGACCCAAGGAGCAAAATCACCATTCAAACCAATAAATATTGAACGTGGAATATGACCTTTTACAAATTCATTTTGATGACGCACATCTAGCACCAGCGCACCTGTTTCATTCGCTGCAGTTTCAAATGCGTCAGGAGAAAGCGCCGTAGTACCTCTGTCTAATACGTCAGCAATATCTTCATAACCTTCCTTATTCATTTTCACATTTAATGGAAAGTATTTTGGTGGAGGTAAAAGTCCGTCTGTAACTTCTTCGACAAACTCTTCCTTTGTCATGTCTGCTCTCAAAGCATAGTTCATTTTCTTCTGATTCCCCAAAGTATCGACCGTCTCTTTCATCATATTCTTACCGCAAGCAGAACCAGCACCATGGGCAGGATAAACGATAATATCATCCGCCAAAGGCATAATCTTAGTCCGTAAGCTATCAAACAGAATACCAGCTAAATCTTCTTGTGTCATATCCGCAGCTTTCTGAGCTAAATCGGGTCTTCCGACGTCTCCTAAGAACAACGTATCCCCAGAAAAAATCGCGTGATCTTTTCCTTCGGCATCTCTTAACAAATAGGTGGTACTTTCCATCGTATGACCAGGAGTGTGTAAAACCGTAATCGTCACTTTTCCAATTTGAAACTGCTGCCCATCAGTAGCAACAATCGTTTCAAAACTAGGGTTTGCATTGGGTCCGAAAACAATAGGAGCACCAGTTTGCTTTGACAAGGTTACGTGTCCGCTTACAAAGTCCGCATGAAAATGCGTCTCAAAAATATATTTGATTTTCGCATTGTCATTTTCGGCGCGATCAATATAAGGTTGAACCTCACGCAAAGGGTCAATTATAGCAACTTCTCCTTCACTTTCAATATAATAAGCACCTTGTGCTAAGCATCCCGTATAAATTTGTTCTATCCTCATAAATTCAATCTTTTGATACCACAAAAATACGGTATCTGTTTGATGTTTTTTGTAACCTTAGTTGCACTTCGTTCGATTCTGATGTGCTACTTTTCCTTGTAACACAGAAACCGAACTGGGATCTTCAAAATAAGCGACCGCCTCTTTCGTTTTGACAAAAAGAAACTCAGAATGTAATTCGTTTATTATACCGCTACTGTAGATGATATCTCTTGTTGGACCTATGGCACCAGCTATATAAAATTGTAATTCTCTAGCATGTATTTCTCTAATCACTTTGATCAACATTTGAGCCGCACTACTATCTATATAATTAATAGCCTCAGCATTTAGTATAACTCCTTTTAAACATTCTTCTTTAGCATCAATCTGTTCGAATAATTCACGTTTAAAAAAAGCAGCATTTCCGAAATATAATTGTGCATCAAAGCGTACAATCAACAGATCATCGCGAACCTCCACCTCATCATCAAATCGATTTATATTTTTATAATATTCAGACCCTTTGATATTACCCAATACGGCAAAATGAGGATTAGAGGTACGATAAACCATCAACAACAAAGAGCACAATACTCCGATTAATACGCCCTGCGGAATACCTACAAATAGCGTTATAAGAAACGTAATCAATAATATAACAAACTCGTCTTTTCGATTATTCCATAGGTTTTTTGCATAGGATATATCGATCAGGTTAAAAACGGAAACCATAATGATACTTGCTAATACAGCGTTCGGCAAATAGAAAAACAAAGGCGTTAAAAACAACAAGGTTAATACCACTAAACCAACAGCAAACAGCGCAGAAAGGTTAGTCTTTGCTCCAGCTTCCCCATTGATTGCAGAACGTGAAAAACTAGCGGTTGCCGGATAGGACTGAAAAAATGATCCAACCATATTTGATGCACCAAGTGCGACGAGTTCTTGATTGGAATCAATAGTTTCCTCGCCAGATTTTTCTTCTAGAGCCTTTCCGATTGAAATTGCCTCTAAATAACCTACTAGGGCTAAAGTCAGGGCAATTGGCCATATACTTAGAATATTTTCTATGTTGATACTAGGAGTTTCAAAATGCGGCAAGCCTGTTGGAATAGCTCCAACAATATTGACCCCTTTAGCTTCTAGATCTAAAAAATTTACTGCCAGAATACCAAGTACCACAACAATCAATATGGACGGGATTTTAGCGCTCCAACGTTTTAGACCTATGATAATTACGATACCAATAAGGCCTATAGCTAAGTCGTAACTATTGGTTTCTGCTACTTTTTCAAAGACATTTATTATTAATTGATGAAACTTATTACTTCCACTAATCTCAGCACCTAATAAATGCTTTAATTGACTAAAAATGATAATTATCGCAGCTGCCGAAGTGAAGCCACTTATTACAGGTTTTGACAAGAAATTTACCAAAAAACCCATGCGACAAAGCCCTAAAAAAAGCTGAATAGCACCAACCATAAAAGCCAGAAAAATGGCCATTGCAATATAATTCTCAACGCTTGTTATTGCCAAAGCTCCTAATCCTGCTGCTACCAAAAGGGAATCCATCGCAACCGGACCTATGGCTAATTGTCTTGATGTACCTAAAAACAGATAAACAAGTAAAGGGAATATTGCTGCATAGAGTCCGTAAACGGGCGGCAAATTAGCGATCATCGCATACGCCATGCCTTGCGGAATCAAAATAATTCCGACCGTAAGACCGGCCACCAAATCTTTAGAGAAATTTGCTTTCGAATAGGTGGTTAGCCATTGCAGAAATGGAAAGAATTTTTGCATTGGTCAAATTTACGTTTAAATAGGGAATTTAGTGTAACTCAGGTTACTTACGAAGCCCAACGCGCATAGAAAAATTGAAAATGTGAAATTTATCTAATCATTCAATATCCCTAAAAACACATTAACTTTCGGGTTGATTGGGTTGCCAGCTGAGCGTCGAAGTACCACAATCTGACCGGCATGCCAAACAGCATCTTCTATGGGTCCGTTGATGTTATTCCATAATGGATATGTAGAAGAACCTTTATCTGTTTTAAAAATAATAGTATGAGCACTCATATCTGTTGACGCCGCATATAGTTCACTAGCCACTTTTAAATTTTCCAATGTTTTTTGTCTTCGCTCATCACCTGTTAACTTTTCGGCTGGTACGGTTCTATCATTAGGTACATTTTTCGCTGAATTTAAAATTACTGTAGAAAGACCTAAAATGTGATCTAGTGTTTGGTCTATTGAACGCCCCTCATTACCTGGTTCATATTTTAAATTATCTGCTGTCAAGCCCTCAGATGCCCAGTAAAATCGAAACCCCAGTCCGTCAATCATTCGCGATACTATCGCCCCAGCGGTATAGCTTTCTGAAGCTTCTGGTATGCTTGCATATGGTAATTCAGTCATATTTTCTTGTGCATTACTGGTGAAACATAGTAAAATCAACATACTACTAAAAAGTGTTCTCATATTATGTATTGTGTTTATGAAAATGAAATTACAAAAAAGAATAGCGTTTTAAAGTTCAAGGACTTTGATGTGGTTACGATGCATTTCTAACTTACCTTCTTTCTCTAATTTTTTAAGTAAACGAGAAATGACCACTCGAGAGGTATGTAAATCTAAAGCAATATCTTGATGGGTAGTATGTATATTTTCGTCGTGGCTAACTTTCGCTTTATCTTGTAAGTGTTTCAACAGTCGTTCATCTAAACGCATAAATGCTAATGTGTCTACCGTTTCTAATAGCTCCATCATTCTTGTGTGGTAACTATCAAGTATAAATTGCTGCCAAGACTTATATTTTCCCATCCAAACTTCCATTTGTTGAACAGGTATCATCAATAATTCGGTTTCATTCTCAGTAACCGCACGTATCTCGCTTTTGTTCTTACCCATGCAGCATGAAAAAGTCATAGCACAAGTATCACCCTTCTCTAAAAAATAAAGTAGCAGTTCATCACCATCGGCATCTTCTCTTAAAATTTTAATAGCGCCATTCAGCAACAAAGGCATGTGGGTGATAGGCTCACCGATATCCATAATTGTTTGACCTTGAGGAATTCTTTTATAAATACCGACAGCCTCAACTTCAACCAACAGCGCATCTTCAAAAATATATCCGTACTGCTGTTTTAACGTTTCTCTCATAATACTAATTCAATCATCAACTGAAATAAAAACTTTAAAGGTCTTTGAGGTATCCTTCAAATATTCAAAGCCATCATGCAGGTTTTTCTGCGATACTTGATAGGGATAAAAAGTAATAGGTTCAATACATATCATATTCGGGACTTCCGTCCAAAGCATGAAATTACCAAAACCTTCTGTTTGAATTCTAACTTCGTGTTTATCTTTTAATATCACTTCATCATAGCCAATTACCTTAAAGGCTTTGCTACCAACAGCCATTACTTCGGAAAGCGAAATGGTATGTTCTTCAGCAATAACAACAGGATTTTTAGTCACTAAATTAAAAGCAGGATGATAACCTAACATAAAAGGTGTATCCTTTTCACCAGAAATAGTAAATGAGATTTCAAGACCTGATTCAGTTATTTCGAACTTCTTTTCAAATTCAAAATCATACGTCCAGTACAACAATTTCTTATTAGATTTCTCTGGATATTTGGAATTTGAAATAGGGGTTCTTTTAACGTACGACTTTCTATAAACCGCTTCAGTATCGCTTTGAGAAACCAGATCATATTCTAGCTCACGTAACAAACCATGCTGATCTTGAATAGCAACATCTCTTGGTGTTTGCACTTGAAAGCCTGCTTCAGCAGTTGGCCCGATAATAGGAAACATCTCCGTATCAGAATTACGCCAACCAGGGCTTCCTTTTTGGTGGATGTATTCATGATCATCCACTTGATAGCTGACCAATTCACCGGAATCAATTTTTACCCTTTGAGCTCCTAATTGCAATATCATAGCCTCTAATTAAAGTGCATTTATCGAAGTATCTAACCAACTATTTCTAGCTTGTATCCATTGTGTAAAATAGCCTACTTCTTCATCATAATTATTACCAATAAAATTATTTGGCCATACATAAGAGCTAAAAATAGGCCAAGTTCCAAAATTAGATGCTACAGCACCAGAGTCTTTCAAAGTATCCACATTAGCAGCCACCTTTCCAAGAATTGTCGCATCAGATAGCACACCGCCTCTGAGTGTATTCCATCGGTCTTTTAATTTTGAAACAAAAGTTGGATCTTCTAACATTCGGTCCCACCAAAAAGGTACAAACCAAAAGTCACCTGGGCATCTATCATTGAACTTGTATGCCCAAACATTGGTTTCGCCACCACTACAATAATCCGCATTACCAAAAGCTAGGTTGAAATCCCAAATAGGACCCATTTTGAGTTTTTCATTTTTATCCTTGTGCATATAAGTACTTATGCGATAGCCGTCTACATTATTCGAAATCTCATTCAAAATGAAAAAATCAATGAAACTATCTACGTCAATAAAGGAAGCATACCCCGTATCAGGATCTGCAAAAGCATCAGAAACTAGCGCGTCTTCGAAATCAGTAATATACGTTGAGATGTACGTTTTTTGAGCCTCTGTTATATCGTCAGCTTTTGGGTAATCATATAAAAAACGAATAGGGCTTCCTGTTTCATCAATAGTAGAACCATATCTCGAATTAAAAGAATTTAAACTCGTGTAACCTTCTGCATCTGCCTTGTCTATTTTAATGATGTATCCACCAGTAAGATCTTCACCTTCATTTTCATCATCCTTTAACTTATTAATATCAATGCGCCCACTATCACGTTTCATTTTTTCCATAAAAACGTATGTGCCTTTGAATTGTTCGTTAATTTCTAATTCAACAAACTTTGTTCTAGTTGCATATAAGTTCATTTCACGAGCTAGATCATAGATAAGCACATTACGCATCAAGGTTTTATCGCTATAGGGCGCATATAAAATCCAATCTTCTTCTTCGGGCATGTCGAAAAATGTTGCGTTTATATCATTTCCTTCAACATCCCAAGTTTCAAGTCCGTAAGATTTTTTCGGAAACAATTGCGAAGACTGACCTCTTATTTCAATGCCTAAACTACCCGAATGAAGCGTTTCACCATCTTCAGTTATGGTATAATCACCAGCAATTTTTGGTTCATCAACAATTGAAATACCATTTGTATTTACCGAAAAAAGAGGGAGCCGGTTTAGATTAGTATTATCTGGAGGGTCAATCGTAGGGTCGTCATTGTTATCATCACTACTGCAGGCACAAATAACTAAGGCAAACAAAGCCAAAAACATATTACCTGACACCTTAATAAATATGGAGTTTTTCATTTTTAACATACTACAATTTTTGTCTAAGATAATGAACAATTTTAAGGCCAT
>CALLIG010000297.1 GCA_938009735.1 uncultured Flavobacteriaceae bacterium | reverse complement strand
ATGGGTGTTGAAGACTCTGGAGGTTATCTTTCTGATGCAAGTAATAAAGATAGAGTTAAAACTGTTGTTGATGCTGCTATTGCGGAAGGTATGTACGTAATTATTGACTGGCATTCTCATAGTGCAGAAAATTATCAATCTCAAGCTGTTGATTTTTTCACAGAAATGGCTACAACCTACGGAAATAATCCAAATGTTATTTATGAAATCTACAACGAACCTATTTACTCTTCTTGGTCTAATGATATCAAGCCATATGCAGAAACAGTAATCTCAGCTATTAGAGCTATCGATCCTGACAATTTAATTATTGTTGGTACACCAACTTGGTCTCAAGATGTAGATGTTGCCTCTAACGACCCAATCACCTCAAGTACTAACATTGCCTATACTCTACATTTCTATGCAGGTACACATTTCGAAAGTTTAAGAAATAAAGCTAGAACAGCTCTTGGTAATGGTGTAGCTTTAATGGTAACTGAATGGGGAAGTGTTAATGCTGATGGAAATGGTGGTGTTAACCAAAGTTCTACTGAAGCATGGATGGATTTTCTAGAAGAAAATGACATTTCTCACTTAAACTGGTCTGTAAACGATAAAGCTGAAGGAGCTTCTATCTTAAACTCTGGTGCACCCGACTCTAATTGGTCTGATTCTCATTTAACAGCGTCAGGTTCTTATCTTAAAACAATTATTCAAGGATGGTCTGAGTACTGTGATGGTGAACCTATTGACCCAATAGTTGTAGAACCTACTGAATAAGCTTCAATTCCTGCAAAAACAGAAGCTGAAAACTATGACACTCAATCTGGAATTCAAATAGAAAATACAAGTGATACTAATGGAGGAGAAAATGTAGGATGGATAGACACAAACGACTCTTTAACATATAATATAAATGTTGCCAATACTGGAACTTATACTATTGATTTTAGAGTAGCTTCAAGAACTGTTGGAACTAGTTTTGATATTTATTCTGGAAACACAGTAATTGGTAATATTTCAAGTGACGCTACCGGTGGGTGGCAAAATTGGGAAACTGTTAGTACTTCAGTTTCTTTAAACTCTGGAGACCAAACTATCCGTTTAGTTGCTACTGGAAATGGCTGGAATATTAATTGGCTAAATTTCTCTGAAGATCAACAAACACAAGAAGAAGAAGAAGAAGAAGAAGAAGAAGAAGAAGAAGAAACAAATAATAACACTTCTAATTGTAGCGCTCTTCAAACTTGGTCTGCAAGCACTATTTATGCAGATGCTGGTACTCGAGTAGTTTATGAAAACAATATTTATGAAAACAAATGGTACACCCAAAACCAAAACCCTATAACTTTCTCTGTTCATTCTTGGGATTTATGGACGCTAATTGGTTCATGTACTAGTGAGAAATCATCAGGTCAAAAAACTACTATTGATGAAAGTATTCATTTTTTCCAGAATTCGACAGGAAACTTAAATATTTATATTGATGATATTGAAAGTTATTCAAAAGCAACAATTTTTGATATGCAAGGACAAATTATTACTAGTAAACAAATAACTCAAAACACTTCTGAAATATCATTACAAGGTTATAGCTTTGGTGTTTACTTTTTAAGATTATCTGGTAAAAAAAGTTTTTCTAAATCTTTTATCAAAAAATAAAAAAAATTATAGTTTATTAAAAAGGGATTGAATAAATATTCAATCCCTTTTTTTTAATCTTCCATTTAATTGAGAAATATAATCCATAAAAATATTTGTAAATTACAAGTCCTAATATTCAACAAACTAACTATGTTAATAAAAAAAATATTCTTTTTTCATTATTTGTATTATTAGCTATAACCATATTAATTCTCAACTAAATAATAACCCTGTTGGAGCTCATGGTAATCTAAGTGTTGTCGGAAACAAAATAATTGACAAAAACAATCAACCTGTAAGCTTTGCTGGTAATAGTTTTTTTTGGTCTAACAGTAATTGGGGATCTGAAAAGTTTTACAATTCTAATGTAGTCTCTTGGTTAAAAAAAGATTGGAAAAGCACAATAGTAAGAGTTGCTATAGGTGTTGAAAATAATGGAGGATATTTATCTGATGAAAGTAATAAAACTAGAATTAAAACTATTATAGAAGCTGCCATCTCTGAAGGGTTATATGTAATAATAGATTGGCATTCTCATCATGCTGAAGACAACGAAAAGGAAGCTATTTTATTCTTTAAAGAAATGGCTACTCTTTATGGAAAACACCCAAATATTATTTATGAAATTTATAATGAACCCATAAAATCTTCATGGAATGACACCATCAAACCTTATGCTGAAAAAGTTATTACTGAAATTAGAAAAATTGATCCTGATAATTTAATTATTGTAGGTTCATCAACATGGTCACAAGATGTAGATATTGTTTCTAAGAACCCAATTACAATGAGTAAAAATATAGCTTATACATTACACTTCTATGCCAGCTCTCATAAAAGTGAGTTAAGAAAAAAAGCACAAGTGGCCTTAGATAATGGTATTGCTTTGATGGTTACCGAATGGGGTACTATTAGTGCTACTGGAGATGGAAAAGTTGATTATCAATCTACAAATGAGTGGATGAAATTTTTAAGTGAAAATAAAATAAGTCATCTTAATTGGTCGGTTAATGATAAAAATGAAGGTGCTTCAATTATAAAACCAGGTAAATCAGAAAAAGGAAATTGGAGCGAATCTGATTTAACCGAATCTGGTAAATTCGTTAAAAAAATAATACAAAATTGGCAGAAATAGTAATTAAACCAATTACCTAAAAAGCTTTTTAGCTTTTTCTAAATCTTCTGGTGTATCAATACCTAT
>CALLIG010000296.1 GCA_938009735.1 uncultured Flavobacteriaceae bacterium | reverse complement strand
CCCGTTTCCGTAGCCGACATGGAAAGGCCTGTGGACGAAGCGCTGCTCACCTCGAAACCTCCTTGCTCTACCGTAATACC
Organism: uncultured Flavobacteriaceae bacterium; assembly: GCA_938009735.1. GTDB lineage: Bacteria > Bacteroidota > Bacteroidia > Flavobacteriales > Flavobacteriaceae > Maribacter_C. Next base: position 4,389 of record CALLIG010000296.1, on the reverse strand, counting down.
GTTGGGAACCGTACCAACGACGTCCCCCTCGAAGGTATAGGCCTCATCGGTATAGGTCTCGGTATAGGTCACCTCGGTCTCTGTACTGAATGTCTCAGCTGAGCCACCATTTAAGATCAAATCCTTTACTGCAACTTCACCATAGTCATCTGCATCAGGATTTACTGGATACCTCTCATCATAACCGTCATTTGGAAATGTATTAAGCACGTTGGAAGATTGCGTATAAGCACCCACCTTGAAATACCCCTTAGTGTCAGCTGAGACCCAACTATCTTCCCAAGGGTCTAAAGTTGGACGGGATTCATTAATTATAGTGACATTAACAATACCTTCATCTACCTCTAGTCGTACAAAAAGTGATTCGCCAAGGCTATATGGCAACACATCGGAATGGGTAATGTCATCATTCTCGGTAACGTGTAAGCCATCACTTTCTGAATTGTATTCCAGGCGAAAGGGTTCATCACTTGGTCCATGAATCTGAACCATGGATACTTCTGGTTTTACACTTGGAAGATTAGTTACTCGCACCCTCACTTCCAAAGATTGGTAGTTCTCCATGCTCCATTCGCCAGCTTCACCATTAATTAACTGTCTTAGTTCGCTTCTTGGATATCCAGAATTTGTGGTAGTCGCACCCCCCACATGGGCTCTAAATAAAACCTCGTCACCATCTACATAGAAATAGTCGTTCCATGGAGATGCAATAGCGCCCGTAATACTTGTTAATTGATGGGCATTGTTGTTTCTATTTTCGTAGGAAGTAGCATTTGAACTATCATCACCTGAGGAGTCTAGCGGTAGCGTTATATTCCAATCTTCTAGGTTAAGTATACTAGAAGGGTTTTGTGAATAAGAAGTAAAAGTGAACAAGATGCTTGTGATAACAATTGCAAATTGTAACCTATTAAAAAATAATACATTTCTTTTTTTGAGGGAAATTTTTTTCATCTTACAATTGGTTTTTTAAAGTAAAAAAAATGGTTAATAATTTTATAGTTCTATAGGTAATGCTTTATGGTACTAAATGCTTCTTGAAAATAAAAAAATACTCATTTCATGAGAAGATTAATAATCCCCTTTTTGTTTAAATAAAATATCTTTGAAAAGATATTTAAGCAATTAAATGATGATAACTTCAAACACCAATATAAACGCTATTTTATATATTTTTATGAACCTAGATTTGAAGGAACAAAAAAATTAGTATGCAGTGCTTTCGATTCAGTTCATCATCAAATCAAAGGATTCGTTAATGTATCATTATTTTAATAGAATACATCTATCTCAGCATACCTAAGCAAGATTAAGTTAAAAGTGCTCAAGAAAGGGGGTGTAAATTGGCTAAAAAGAGGGGGTAAATTAGTTTTTATTGGCTTTTTTAAAAATTAACAATCAATGACTTTAATGCCTTGTAAGTCTTTATTTTTTTTGTAAGAATTAAAATTTGCTGCTATAAGATTTTATGGCTTTTAACTAAGCCTGAACAATAATCTGTTTATGCCTAGCAACCGATTTTTTTTAGATTAAGTTGACTAATTAAATATTCTATGACTTTTTGCGTTGTAAATTCAAGGTCATCTAAAACCATATTATCCGTGGCTTTACAGCCTCTACTTCCAAACACTACTATCGGTAATTCTGTTTCCAATTCTTTGAGTAAATCATAGTGGGTTCGTTTTTTTACTGTTTCTTTAGTTAGGCCTAGAATAATAGCATCAACAATACCAGCTGACAAAGTTTTAATAGCGTCAGCTTCTTTGTTTTCAGACCCATGAGATATAAAAACCACCATCGAATAGCCTTCCTGAGTTAAATATTTTTCAATACCGGTTAAAACCAAGGCATAAAAGTCATCTATTATAGATGGTACGACCACGCCAATCGATTTGGTAACACCTTGTTTTAGAATTTGTGCAAGTTTATTGCTTCTATAATTTAAGTCTCTTGCTGTTTGTTTTACCCTATTTATTGTCCCTGTACTTATTTCATTACTATTTGCGAGTGCTTTAGAAACAGTAGAAACCGAAACGTCTAAAATAGTTGCCATTTCTTTCAGTGTTGTTCTTCTTCTCATTGCTTTGTTTTATTCATCTTAATTTCTTCTCCCATTCCCATGCAGAAGCAACCATTTCCTCTAAACCTCTTGTTGCCCTCCAACCTAGTTTTTCATTCGCTAAATCTGCAGATGAAATTAGCTCTGGCACATCACCTTCTCTTCTTGTGGTTATTTCATATGGCAATTTTTGTCCAGAGACTCTTTCAAAAGCATAGATTACGTCTAGCACAGAATAGCCTTTTCCAGACCCAATATTGAACACCTCCATAGGGCTTTCATTCTGACCATTTAATATTCTTTCCAGTGCTTTTAAGTGTGCATCTGCCAAGTCCAAAACGTGCACATAATCTCTTATAGGCGTACCATCCTTTGTAGGATAGTCATTTCCAAAAACAAAAAGTTTATCTCTTAATCCAATAGCAGTCTGTGTGATATAAGGCATTAAATTGTTTGGTGTACCTGTTGGAAGCTCCCCTAAAAATCCGGATTTGTGCGCTCCTATGGGATTAAAATACCGCAAAGAGATAATGGACAATTCTTTGTTTACTAAAGTTAAATCCTCCATGATTTCTTCACCTATCTTTTTGGAATTGCCATAAGGCGAAAAAGGTCTCTTTGTTTTTTCTTGCTCAGAGATAGGAACCTTTTCTGGTTGCCCATATACGGTGGCAGAAGATGAAAAAATGAAATTGTTTATTTTATTCTTAACTGCGGAATCTAATGTGTTCATTAAGGCAGTTAAATTATTTTGATAATATCTTAATGGTTTCTGCACTGACTCTCCTACTGCTTTTAAGGCGGCAAAATGAATAATGCCAATAGCATCACCATGCTTATTAAACACCTCATCACACTCCTTCTTACTGCATAAATCAACAATTTCCATTTTAGGTCTTAACCCCGTTATGGAATAAATATTCCCCACTGTATTAATTGAAGAATTACATAAGTTGTCAATTAAAACAACCTCATAACCAGATTCAAGTAATGCCACCGCAGTATGCGAGCCTATATAACCAGTTCCGCCAGTAATGATAATTTTTGTTTTCATGCTCATTTATATGTCACAGATTTGAACGCCTTCTGCCAGTGCCATAAGTTTATCTGTATATGTAGGAATAAATTCTTGCGCCACGAAGCCGTCAAAACCAGTTTTGTGAATTGCTTTCATAATTGCCGGATAATTCAACTCTTGTGTTTGGTTTATTTCATTCCTACCCGGAACACCACCAGTATGGTAATGAGAAATATAAGGGTGATATTTTTCTATGGTGGCAATTATATCGCCTTCCATTATTTGCATATGATATATATCGTAGAGCAGCTTAAAATTAGGTGAACCTAGTTTATCTGCTAAAGCTACACCCCATTCTGTATGATTACAATGATAATCTTCATGGTTCACACGACTGTTCAAAAGCTCCATGGATAAAGTTATATTTAATTTCTCGGCTAACTTAACAAGTGGATCAAGCCCAGTTGCACAATTTTCCCAACCCAAGTGATCACTTATTCCATTTCTATTTCCAGAAAACACAATCACTTGAGAAATACCTTCGTCCGCAGCTTTTTTAATGAGCGCTGTATAATTGGCAATCAGTGAGGTATGATTATCTGCATCATTAAAACCTTGTTCTATACTAGCAAACGTGCCTGTAGCCATAGAACAGGTTAAACCGTGTTTTTTTACAATTTCCCATTCGTCTACATTCAATAAATCAATACCCTTGATACCCATTTCCTTCACTTCGCCAGCAAAACTATCTAGAGGTATATCCGGGTAGCACCATTTGCAGACGGCATGATTAATATTTCCTTTCAATAATTTTGATTTCACTTTTTCTAAATTTTCAGTATAACTTGTATTACCCAAAACGCTTTTCCCAAAAAGCGCTAGCCCTGTGCCGGCAACTATTTTTTTTATCGCGGTACGTCTCTTTTTTGAATCCATATTTATTTTTTCCTATACCTGTTCTTTTATCAACTTTACTGCTTGTTCCGGTGTAATATCCCTTTGTGGCGAACCGAACATTTCATAACCTACCATGAATTTTTTGACCGTTGCACTTCTTAAAAGCGGTGGATAAAAACTCATGTGCCAATGCCAATGTTCATTGCCAAGCTCATTTGTGGGGGCCTGATGTATGCCACTTGAATACGGAAAAGAACAGTTGAATATCTTATCATATGCCGAAGTAATTCTAGCTATCGCATCAGCAAAATTGACCTCTTCCTTTTCAGAAAGCATTGCTATACTGCTTTGATGTTTTTTTGGAACAATCATAGTCTCAAATGGCCAAATGGCCCAAAACGGAACCAAAATCACA
>CALLIG010000295.1 GCA_938009735.1 uncultured Flavobacteriaceae bacterium | reverse complement strand
TATAGTTACGGACTACAATTCGCTGTTCCTGTTTTATTTACTGTAATACTTGTAGCCCTAGATAATATTCAATCGCATTTAGAAAATCCTTTTGACCAACAAGGTGAAGATGATGTTCATATTAACGTAGATAAATTTATTAGAAATTTAGAGTAAAAGTAAAAAAGGCATTCCTACCGTTAATTCCATATTTTTATAAAAACTAAACTCAAAAATGTTAGAAAGTCTTCTTGAAGCATTAAAATTATCCCCTGATAATATCCCGCTTAAATATGAAATTGCAAAGCTCTACCTTCAAAAAGGTCTATTTGAAGAATCTCAAAGTCACCTCCAAGATATTATTAATCTTGACAGTAACCACTTAGATGCCAAATATGAACTTGCCAACTGTTTCTATAAGCAACATAAATTGTCAGCTGCTGAAGTTCTTTTGGAGGAAATTTTAAATAATAATCAGGAAGTCCGTTTTTTAGAATTACTATGTTACTGTCAAATTAATCAAGAGAACTATACAGAAGCACAACAAACTTACAAGAACATAATTGAGATAGAACCCTCTTATTCTAATGATGATTTTGATAGTAAACTCAAGGTAAATTCAACAACTGATGACGAAGAATTTGTTGATGAGGACGCCATTTCGTTTTTAAAAAAACCCGATATGGGATTCAATGATATTGGAGGAATGGATCACGTGAAAAATGAAATTTCTCTGAAAATCATTAAACCCCTAGAGCATAAAGATTTATACAAAGCTTACGGGAAAAAAATTGGAGGTGGAATTCTATTATACGGCCCACCTGGTTGCGGAAAAACACATCTAGCAAAAGCTACCGCAGGTGAAATAAATGCCAATTTTATCAATGTAGGAATCAATGAAATTCTAGATATGTGGGTTGGAAGTTCGGAAAGGAACTTACATCAGATTTTTGAAACTGCCCGCAGAAATACTCCATGTGTTATTTTTATTGATGAAATTGACGCCTTAGGAGCCAACAGAAACGATGTTAATAAGGCAGCTGGCAGAACAGTTATAAATCAGTTTTTATCTGAACTTGATGGTATAGATTCAGATAATGATGGAATCTTAATTATTGGAGCCACTAATGCCCCATGGTATATTGACCCCGCGTTCAGAAGACCGGGTAGGTTTGATCGAATAATCTTTGTTTCACCGCCAGATGTTCAAGCAAGAGCTGCTATTTTCGATATTCAACTTAAAGATAAGCCGATAGAGGCTATTGATTACGCTGCACTAGCAAAAATATCAAAAGAGTTCTCTGGTGCTGATATCAAAGCTTCCATCGATATTGCCATAGAAAGTAAACTAGAAAAAGCTTTTATTGATGGTATTCCAAAACCTTTGAGTACCAAAGATATTTCTAATGCTATAAAAAAAATGAAACCAAGTACTAAAGAGTGGTTTGGCTCTGCCAAAAATTATGCCTTATACTCAAATGACGGCGGGCTATATGATGATATTCTGAAATACCTGAAAATTAAGAAGTAATGGAATCTAAAAATTTTACCCGTGGCACCCAACTTATTGAACTCGGCAGGTACAAAGAAGCAATTCCTTTCTTACAGAATGCTATTGCCGAAGAACCTGATAACTGGGAAGGGAAATATCACTTAGCAATTTGTTTTTTTGATACTGGCGAATATACAAAGGCATCTAAATTAACTGATGGCTTGTTACACGACATGCCAAATGAATCAAGTGTTTTTTTCTTAAAAGCTCAGATAGCTCTTCATCAAGATAGGGACAAAGAGGCAATGGAATTCGTTAATGAAGCCATCTCAATATACCCTTATAGCGCTGACTATTTTGGATTTAAATCGGGACTACTTTTAAACATAAAAAATTACGAAGAGGGATTAAAATTTGCAAATGAAGGTTTAAGAATTGATGCCAAAAATGCCTATTGCCTTAATATGAGAGCTCAGATTTTGACTAAACTTGATCGTGTAGATGAAGCAAATGAGACTGTTGAAGATATTTTATATGATAACCCTGAAGACAGCTATTCACATGCAAATGTAGGTTGGGTTGAATTGGAAAATGGAAATAATAAAAAAGCATTAGAACACTTTAAAGAGGCATTACAATTTGATCCGAATTTTGAATATGCTCGAGAAGGTATGAGTACGGCACTAAAAAGTAAAAATTTCTTTTATCGTTGGTACTTAAAGTATTCATTTTGGATTGCAAAGCAATCATCAAAAAATCAATGGGCATTTATTATTGGACTCTACCTTGTGTACAGGGTTAGCTTTAAAGTTTTGGATGCTAATGATATGACTTATCTCGCCATCCCTTTAATGCTTGCGTACCTATTATTCGCACTTGGCGGATGGATTATGGAGCCTTTGTCAAATACCATTTTAAATTTCGATAAATATGGTAAATATTTACTAAGTAAAAATGCGAAAACAAGCGGCTTTGTTTTTGGGTTGTTATTAGTTTCAGGCCTTCTATCCATTGCTACTTTTTACTTACTCCATATTGATTATACCCTCGTACTTGGGGTAACCTTTATTTGTGCCTTACTTCCACTTCCAAGGGCATTTTTGCTTGACAGTAAAAAAGCTAGAATGATCAGTATATCCTATGGCTTGATCATTATACTGATAGGTATTATTGGACCTTTGTTTATTGATATTTATACTGTCGTCATTACTGTTTTCGTGATAATGATGGCATATACATGGATTGGTAACTTTATCGAAAAACAATGATGAAAAAAGTCGTTATTTTTATTTCTTTTCTATTATTTATAGCAGGCTGTAATACCAAAAAATCAAAAAGTGATATTGAAGTTGTCTTTACTCAAGACACACTAAATCTTGGTTATACCTACTGGTGGCCACAATCTGGCCCTTTTATCGGAGCTTGTGGAGAAGAACATTCTTTGGTTTTTAAAGGAACAGTAACCTCCTTAAAAAAACCAAATGATGACCCTGGTCCCTTATATGTCGCTCAAGAGGGCATCATTGAGCTTGACAAAGTTTACAAAATCAAAGAACTTGAAAACAATATGTATACTGGGCAAAAGTTCATTAGTACTGATTGCTTTCATGATAGTAATGTAGCCATCGGAGATCAAGTGCTTGTCTTTTGTTACGATTATGAAGGCGCTTATACAATACCAGGCAAAAAGTCAATTCTCAAATTAGATGCTACCGATTTCTCAACGGTTTCATCGATTAGAACCTATATTGATTCTGATCAAGATCCGCTTTCGATTCAAGAAGATATTGACATCTGGAGAAATCACGATTTAGATACCGAATTAAATCTAATTTTAGATTGTCAAAAGGAAATTGCTAAGACAATAGACTAGATAGATATATCAATTTTAAAAAGGTATTAATCAGTAACTTTGATTTCAAATTTGAACCATGTATCCACTCCGAAGAAATAGACGACTACGAACGAATGATGCAATTCGCCATTTGGTTCGTGAAACCATTATTACTCCAAGTGATTTTTTAGTCCCACTTTTTGTAGTAGAAGGAAAAGGTATCAAAGAAGAAATTGCTTCTATGCCAGATTATTACAGACTAAGTCTTGATAATCTAGAAAAGGAAGTCAAAGAACTTTGGGGCATGGGCCTTTGTGCTGTGCTTCTATTTGTAAAAGTACCTGATAACCTAAAAGATAATAAAGGAACGGAAGCATTGAACGCAAACGGACTCATGCAATTAGCCATTAAAACGGTTAAAAATGCGTGTCCTGATATGTTAGTAATGACCGATGTTGCTTTAGATCCATATTCATCGCTTGGTCACGATGGTATTGTTCAAGATGGAATGATTTTAAACGATGAATCTGCAGAAATTTTAGCAGAAATGAGTGTAAGTCATGCTGATGCTGGTGCAGATTTTGTTGCTCCAAGTGATATGATGGATGGTAGAATCTTATCCATTCGAGAAGCTTTGGAAGACGAAGGTCATATCAATACTGGTATTATGAGCTATAGTGC
>CALLIG010000294.1 GCA_938009735.1 uncultured Flavobacteriaceae bacterium | reverse complement strand
GCTACCAAAAATCTCATTCGTAATATCAATAACCGACTTCGAAAGAACTACAAAGTACTTGATAGTTTCTCTTTAAAAGATGGAAAGACAAGAACCACTAAAACAAGATTACTTGATAAAAATTTTGACTTTGACTTTATTACTAACCTTTATACCACCAAAAAAGGAACGACTTATTATTTCGTGTACGATTTAGGTTATTTACCTTTGGACAATGATTATTATATGATCGTAAAAAGAGAATAGCCCTTTCTTATGTCAAAATTCTATTTCCTATTTTTTATAGTTTTTACAACTTCAATTGCTGCTCAGCATACATCTGTTACTCATGAAGATTTCAATACTGATGGTATTGAAGATCGACTTAAATGTACGTATGAAATAGGTAGTAATTTTGGAGGCGGAGATTGTGAGTTGGTAGACGGTAAAACCAAAAACAAGTTTACGCTTTCTAACTACGGCTGTTTTTGCGCAATTAAAAAACGTGTTTTTGTTGCTCCTGACCTTCGTAAGAAAGAGAATGAGTATTTTTTATACACCTTAAAAAAAGAGATTTTACCGCAGTTCAGACCTGTTCCTGATCAATCTTTGTATTGGATCATTAAAAGCGGACTCAATACTCAAAAACCAATAGAGAATGCCTATTTTGATTTAGTTTTTAATCCTGAAACTGCGTGGAGACATGGCGAACCTGAACTTCCTTATACCTATTCTATAGAAATAGGTGCAGAAACACTTTCAAAAATAACACCGGAAGAAAAAAGTCTTTTTACGCAAAGCAATTCATCAGATCATAAAGATTTTTTGGTCTACTACGGCGACACTCACTTTACATTAGAAAATGAAGAAATCAAAGATTTCATTTCCGTTGCAAATAGTGACACCTATGAAATTCTAAAAACTGCGCATGGGGTTATTGCAAAAAAAGAGGACACTTATAAATGGATGTTTGTAACGGATATGGATATTAATGCTTCTCCACAAAAGCTTCGTTGGGCATCTATCGAAAAAGTGGTTTTACATGATAAACATCTTATTATAAAACAAAGTCTCGCACCAGATCCTGAATATAATCTCTATGTAGTGGATATTGAATCAGGCCTTGGAGGTAGACTAAAAATCGACTTTAACAAACTACTTGAATCAGGTATTGAAATTCCTGATTTAAGCAAAGAAGAACGTTTTTCAATTCAAGAGGGTAATATAATTATCGGTCGGAAAGGGAGTGAACTAAAAATTCCCTTAGAAAAGATTAAGCAAGAGCTTACATCATTCACTAAGGGAAAATAATTTTATAGTTTCTAGATCCTATTTCCAGTTCGCACCACTTAATTTTAGGGCAGCTACCACAATATCTTTTCGACTTATCTGACCTATTAAAAGACCATCTTTCATCACCGGAAGTCTTCTGCGATTGTTCTTGTGAAATACCCCTGCGACATCAAAAATGCTCATTTCATGAGGAATAGTATCTACATTTTTTGTCATGAATTTTTCTACACTTTTATCCAATATTGGTTGATTAAAGTATCTACTTTCAGAAATCTGTTTCATACAATCAGCTTCTGATATAATACCTACTAAGAATCCGTTACCATCAAGCACCGGACCACCTGAGATATTGTATTTGGTAAATTGTTCCATGACTTCTAAAATAGACTGCTCAGGTGAAAATGTGACCAACTTTTTGGTCATATAATCTGTAACTAATATGGGCGCTACATTTTCCTTCCTCGTCTCAGTTTTGGCTCTGCGGCCTTGAAAACTCTTGATTCCCATAATATTTGGTTTTTAAGTTAATTACTGAAGTTACGAAAAAATTAAATATTATTTTTATTTTTTCGACGTATTACTTGCGAATTTCACAAGCTTTTTTGCTTATAACTACATATTCTCATACGTCTGTTTGAATCCAATCCAAAAGCAATCTCCTTCAAAACCATTCAATTTTTAATATCTTTATAAATAGAACCAAATCAAATGAGAAGATCTTCCGCCGTTTTTACACTTCTGATAATTGTATTAGCAATTTATTGGAGTTTTCACTCTTTAATGCCCACATACAAAAGTGATCAGTCCATTGAAAAAACAGCTTTTTCTACTGACAGAGCACTTGAACATGTCAAACAAGTTTCCCTAAAACCTCATGGCGTTGGATTTCCGGCGCATCAAGAGGTTAGAGAGTATATAGTTGCACAGCTTGAAAACATGGGACTAGAAACTTCTATTCAGGAGGGCTATACTGCTGGTGATTGGGGCAATCTTAGTAAAGCAATCAATGTTCTAGCCAGAATCAAAGGTTCTGAATCAGGAAAAGCATTGTTGCTTTTATCACATTATGATAGTAGTACGCATTCTTCCTTCGGAGCAAGCGATGCTGGTAGTGGTGTTGCAACCATTTTAGAAGGAATTCGTGCTTTTTTAGCCAGTAATCCAAGTCCGAAGAACGATATCATCATTCTTATTACAGATGCCGAAGAACTAGGCTTAAATGGCGCTGACTTGTTTGTAAAAGAACATCCATGGAAAAAAAATGTGGGTTTAGTACTCAATTTCGAAGCTAGAGGAAGTGGCGGCCCAGGATATATGCTCATAGAAACCAATCGTGGAAACAGCAACTTAATCAAAGAGTTTACAAAAGCGAATCCTAAATATCCCGTAGCAAATTCATTGGCATATAGCATTTATAAAATGCTGCCAAACGATACTGATTTAACCGTTTTTCGTGAAGATGGTGATATTGAAGGGTTCAATTTTGCGTTTATAGATGATCACTTTGATTATCACACCGCAAAAGATACCTACGAGCGACTAGACAAAAATACGATGGCCCATCAAGGAAGCTATTTAATGCCTTTGCTTCAGCATTTTAGTAATACTGACTTAACTAATTTAAAAAGTCTAAACGATTCCATTTACTTCAATGTTCCGTTCTTCAATTTAATCTCTTATCCGTTTGAATGGATTTGGCCTATGTTTGGCCTAGCCGTTCTTTGTTTTGTTATTCTATTGATTTTTGGATTCAAAAGAAAAAAATTAAATACAATTGAAGTTGGAAAAGGATTCTTACCAATGCTGATCGCGTTAGCTATAAATAGCTTAATAGGCTATTTCAGCTGGACAGTTTTAAAATGGATGTATCCTGCATACAAAGACATACTTCATGGCTTTACTTATAACGGGCACACCTATATTTTCGCTTTTGTTTTCATATCACTAGCTGTTTGTTTTTGGGCATACAATCGATTCAAAAAAGTTGATACCGCGAATTTATTAGTTGCCCCAATATTTCTTTGGTTAATTATATGTGGGCTTACAAGCCATTTTTTATCTGGAGCAAGCTTTTTTATTATTCCTGTTTTTGCTTTAATAGCAACTTTTATGGTTCTTATCAACCAGAAAATGCCAAATCCGTATTTACTGACGTTCTTAGGTGTTCCAGCTTTATTTATCTTTTCTCCATTTATAAAAATGTTTCCTGTTGGCCTCGGACTCAAAATGATGATTGCAACTACGATATTCGTTACGCTAACTTTTCTATTACTATTACCCGTATTCGGATTTTACAAAAAGAAAAAACGATTAGCTTATATAAGTTTGATTTTGTTCTTCGGATGTATGATATCTGCTCATTTTAATTCTGGTTTTGACAAAGACAATGCTAAACCAACTAGTCTTTTATATGTTCTGGATGCCGATACAAACAAAGCGCAATGGGCTACTTATGAAAATACCTTGTCTGATTGGACAACTCAATACCTAGACAATAGCAAAAAAGCACCTGAGCAGCTATCTGATAATACTATTAGCAGTAAATACAGTTCTAATTTTACCTACGTTACTGATGCACCAGAAAAAGAGATAACTCCAATGCGAGTTGAAAAAACGCGAGATACGATTGTTGGAAATAATAGACTTTTAGAAATTTGTATTACACCAGAAAGAAACATAAATCGACTTGAAGTTTTTACAAACACCACTATTGAATCGGCTAAAGTGAATTCAGTTAAACTCTCAGATTACTTTTTAGAAAACAGAAGGGGAGGTCGATTGATTACTCATTACGTCAGTAACAATGAGTATACTGATTTACAACTTAGTATTCCTAAAGACTCCGTTTTAGAACTAACGATATATGAGGCTTCGAACGATTTACTAAGTAATACTCAGTTTACAATTCCTGCTAGGCCTGAAAATAACATTCCGATGCCGTTTATTTTGAACGATGCAATTCTTGTTACCAAAACTGTTCGGTTTGAATAAGTTAATAGGAGTTTTAGGTTGTGGATGGCTTGGATTACCATTAGCTACTTCTTTAATTAGTGAAGGCAACCAAGTACATGGAAGCACAACATCTGAAGAAAAACTCAAAACCTTAAAAAACAAGGGCATCACTCCCTATTTAATTACTTTCAGCGAAAAGGAAATACTTGGTGATATTTCAAAATTCTTAGTAAACGTAGACGTTTTGATTGTTAATATTCCACCCAAATTAAGAGGAAAAAACAAAGAGAGTTATGTAAAAAAGATTGAATTATTAAATCATGAAGTAGTAAAGAATGCTGTAAGAAAAATTATTTTTGTTAGCAGCACATCCGTATATGGAGATATTGAAGGTGATGTAACAGAAAAAACAGTTCCACAACCATCAACCGAATCTGGAGAACAGCTTTTAGCGGCTGAAAATATCTTTAAAAATGATACTAATTTAGACACAACTATTATTCGGTTTGGTGGGTTAATTGGTCCTAATCGACATCCAATTACCATGCTATCTGGCAGAAAAGAATTGTCTAATGGAAACTATCCCATAAATCTTATTCATTTAAATGATTGTATTCGAATAATAACCGCAGTTTTGAAAAATTCATGGTGGAATGAGACACTAAATGGTGTATTTCCTAAGCATCCATCTAAACGTAAATACTATACCAATAAAGCCATTGAACTAAGATTGCAAATTCCTGATTACAAGGAAGATAATGCATTAATAGGCAAAAAAATACATTCAAAAGCCCTCATAAATGTTAAGGGATACGAATTTACTACAACGTTATAGTTGATGTACGCATCAAGATTCTGGCTTTTCACAACAAAGTAAGTATTATACTGTTAAAACAAAGTGTATTTCATCGAACAACTCTTAAATTTACACCATAATTAAAACATTTTGTCATGGAATATTCAAATTTAAAAGGGCGAATACTACTTGAAATGGAAAATTTAATTACCCAAAGTTGTCCAAAGCAAAAAGTAACCATCGACTATGAATCTTTGCATATTGCGATTTTACAAAATCATTACAATGCAACTGAAGTTTCTATTGATTATCATCGGCGGCGAGTAGAAATGGACATCCTTATGGATGACCAAAATTATGACCCAAAAACGGTGAATCTTTACATGCCAACCATACATGCTAATTTTTGGTTCAGAAATCTACGTGATTTTTTAAAATCATGTATCGATTATGACAGTAGAAGTTTAGCGTTTTACGCAAGTTTATTGCGCTCTTATTCTAACAAAGACATGCCTATTATGCTGGCTTAAAGCAAAAATACCATACCAAAATATAAAAAGGCGCCTTTTATAGGCGTCTTTTTTGTTGCAATTTGTACTAAGTTTTTCACTCTCTATTTTCGTTTAAAGATTTCCTTAACAGCTTACTATTAATAAATTTTATAGTTTAGCGCACCAAAAATCAATAAACTTAAGAAAAGATGAAAAGAATTGTTCTTGTGCTTTTATTTGCCATTGGCTTTTTAGGCAACGCACAAACGAAGTCAGAATTACAAAAACACTACGAAGATTTTTACAAAGAAATGCGCTTGCAAGGTGACGTAAGTGGCGTCATAAATGCAATCACGCATTTAAACGTTATTGCACCTTCAAAAGAACGGAAAGATACCTTGGCTTTTATTTATGCAAACGACAATCAACATTTACAAGCTCTTAATACCATTGGTATTGAAAAAAATGTAGCAGATTCTGACTTAGCTGTTCAAGTCAAAGCTATTTCTTTAAAAGCACTTAACGAGCCTAAAAGAGCTCTTGAGCATTTTGAAATTTTATATCAAAGAGTTCCAGGTCCATATTTAGCTTATGAATTAGCTGATCTTAAAATTCAAACCGGTGATATTATTGGTGCTGAATCACTTATTGAATATGGCATTGCCAATGCTAAAGATGATATGAAGCACCCTTTTTATGAACGTCAACAACCTTATGAAGCTTCTTTAAAAGCAGCATTTTATCATTTAAAAGGACTAAACGAATTCAATAAAGACAAGAACAATCTTGATGGAGCTATTGCCTTGATTGACGAAGCTTTAAAAATTGATCCTAGTTTTAATTTAGCGAGTTTGAGTAAGCAAGCACTTACTGCAAAAAAGGAAGCTGCGAAAACCACTCTTGATAAAAAAGACTAAAGAGCTTTCGACATATTTTATAATAAAAAGTGGGTAATTGCCCACTTTTCTAGTTTTTACTTTTCAATTCAAGTAGAAGTAAACTATCTTTTTCTTCTTTCAATTGAATGAGCTCAGACACATTTTCATTAGGCACCGCAATTGAAAGTACATAGTGAGCAATCCTCCATTCGCCGTTCACCTTTTTCAAAACTCCCGATCCTCTACATAACTTCATTTGGGTATCTAAAAGTTCATCAAACCATGCAAAATCATTATTCTCATTAATATATACATTACGTTCAACAGCTGTGAAACTCCATGCCCTTCCCTTACTGAAATGAGGTCTAGCATAATCCCGAAATTCATCATTCTGCCAATTTTCAGAAGCATCGGTGCCAATAAACACTCCGTCTTTAGTCATTAGGCCAAAGTATGTTTCAAAATCGGCAGTAGAAGCTGCTTTATGCCAACTATCTACTGTATTATTAATTTTTTCTTCA
>CALLIG010000293.1 GCA_938009735.1 uncultured Flavobacteriaceae bacterium | reverse complement strand
CGTCTAAGTAGAGGTTGACTTGTTTAGAGTTTTTCCCATTACCTCTAGCTCTTTGACGCTGCATATCCCATAAATCAATATTAACCTTCTGTTTTAAGCTAATACTAACACGTTTTCCGTTAATAGTGATACGTGCATAGATGGTTGAACAGTTGTTCTTATTCACTCTTGAAGTGTGAACCCAAAATAATACTGAAAATGTTGAAGTAGTGCGCATAGTTGTTGTCTTAATTGTTAAACAATAATTGAGACAAAAGTCAAATCAACTCTGCAAGAATTTATTTTCTGTAGGTAATTTAAAGAAGTGCTACCACAAATGTTACCATTTATAAAAAATGTTGACGATTTGTTACCATATAGAATCATATTACATCATTCTAAATGACTTCTCTAAAAACAAAAAACCTTGCAAATCATAAGATTAGCAAGGTTTTGGTCTCGGATGGTGTTCCGATTGGTGACCTGGCTGGGGCTCGAACCCAGGACCCTCTCCTTAAAAGGGAGATGCTCTACCAACTGAGCTACCAGGTCATTATTTCAGCACTAAGTTTTGACCTTAGCGGCTGCAAATATAAGAGCATTAATTTATTTCACAAGTCAATTTTAAGAGAAATTTAAATTTCTTTTTGAAATCAATCATTTTTAGTCCAATTTTACAAAAAACAAGGATATGCAAATTGTTTTATTAGGGTATATGGGTAGTGGCAAGTCTACTGTTGGACGTCTATTAGCTAAAGATCTCGGTATCTGCTTTTTAGATTTAGATTCGTATATCGAAGAGGTAGAAAAAAAACCGATTTCAGCTATTTTTAGCGAAAAAGGAGAAGTGTATTTTCGTAAAAAGGAAGCTTCATGTCTAAGAGAAATATTAGAGCGTACTGATGACTTTGTCTTGTCAATTGGCGGTGGAACTCCATGTTATGCCAATAATATGCATGCGATTTCAGAAATTACCCAAAATGCATACTATTTAAAAGTCTCTATTAAGGAGCTTGTGCATAGACTTTCTAAAGAAAAATCTGAACGCCCATTGATACAAAGCATGTCTGATAAAGAATTACCTGAATTTATTGCGAAACATTTATTTGAAAGAAGTTTCTTTTATAATCAAGCACAAAATAAAATAAAATGCGATAGTAAAAGTGTTTTGGAAATTGTAGCAGAAATTAAAACAACCTTAAGCTAGATATACAGAATCATTTTTAGATTTAAACTCCACCTCAATATGTTCTTGTAACGATGTGGAAAGTGAAATGCCTTTATAATCTGCCTTTACAGGATATTTCTTATGATTTCTATTAACCAAAACAGCTGTTTTAAGTTGCTTTAAAGGTGTTTTTAAGAAGTGATGTACGCCGTAAATTAAAGTAGTGCCAGAGTTTAAAACATCATCAACAAGCACGATAGACTTATTGGCATAATCTACTTCTGAAACAGAAGTCTGCACACCACTTTCTAGCGGATTTTCTTTATTCATGCTTACTTTGCAAAGAACAATTTCTGCTTCGGTAATGTCTTTAAGGACCCGTTGTATTTTTTTAGCAAAATTAAGTCCACCGCCATCAATACCAGCAATGATAATTTCTTTCTCAGTCACATTGGCCTCATAAATTTGATAGGCAATGCGCCTTACTTTATGCTGTATTTGATCGTGTGACAAAATTTTGTTTTGCATACTTGGCTTTAGTTTCTTTTTCAAAGATAAAGAAACACATGTTTATATTACTAAAGTCAGCCTACTCTTCAGAATCATCATTATCCAAATAGCCATCTATCTCTCTTCTGTCTTTTTTGGTTGGTCGACCTATTCCTTTTTTTCGATAATAATCTCTTGAATATTGCAGTAGTTCGTCATGCTCAAATGCTTCCTTGGGAGTAGTGTCTTTTCTATATATGTCGACCAACTTCGCGCCAACACGGCTTTTGGGAGTATCTAAAACGGTAAGCTGATAGTTGATTTGATTCTTTCTGACAATTATTTTATCTAAAGGATATACATCACGTGATGGCTTAACTACCTTTTCGTTAACCCTTACATGCCCTTTTTTACAGGCGACTGTGGCTATATTTCGTGTTTTAAAGTAACGAATACTCCACAAGAACTTATCTATACGCATATTGAATTAAAAATCTTTGTTAACGTCCCTAACAAAAATAAGGGAAAATTGTATCTTGCCGACCTTAATAAAGAATTGATGAAAATGAATCGAATTTTAGGCTTTTTTTTACTTTTCGTAGTCTTAGTGTCTTGTAAAAATGATGACGGTGCGGATGTTGTAACTGTAGAGGCAAGATTGCTAAGTGAAGTTGCTGTTGAAAATGATGCTGAAATAAAAGCATATTTAGAAACTCATTTCTATAATTACGAAGAGTTTGAGAACCCGCCAGCAGGTTTTAATTATAAAATTACATATGATACCATTGCAGGTGATAACGCCGGTAAAATAGCCCTTATTAATCAGGTGGAAACTAAATTGATTACAGAACTGTCTTCGACTTTTGGTAGAACTGATGATGAAGAAATACAACATACACTTTATTATCTATCGGCAAGAGATGGAGTAGGCGAGAGTCCGACCATTGGTGATAATGCAATAGTGCTTTATGAAGGTTCTCTTTTAGATGGAACTTTATTCGATGCGTCTTCTGTCCCTTCAAGTCAATATTTATCAGCCTTTGTGAGAGGTTATGCAAATGGAATTATAAATTTCAAAGCTGGCGAAGGACCAATTGATAATGGAGATGGAACAGTAAGTTTTGAAGATTATGGAATAGGAGCTATTTTTATGCCATCAGCCTTAGGTTATTTTGATAACCCGATAACTTCATTGATTCCTACATACTCGCCTTTGGTTTTTCAAGTGGATGTGTTGTCTTTTGAAAAGGATACAGATTTCGATGGTGATGGTATTCCTTCTATTCTTGAAGACCTTGACGGAGATGGTAATTTAAACAACGATAATACAGATGGAGAAACAGAACCTCTAGGTGTATTTCTTCCTAATCATAATGATACTGATGACGATCAAGACGGAATTCCAACCATTGAGGAAATTGAACTAGACGCTGATGGTAATTTTGTTGGGTTCTTAGATACTGATGGAGATGGAACTCCTGATCATTTAGATAATGATAATTAACTAGCTGTAATTAGATTAGTACATCATTTCAAGACATAAAAAAACCTGAAGTTTTAAACTTCAGGTTTTTTTATGTCTTGAACATTTCTAGGTTATAACTTAAGCGAGAGATTTAAAATGACTTGCTCTGGTCTTGTATCTATTCTACTATCTGGTAGACTTGCAATATTGGTATTAACAAACTTTGCTTCGTTATCACTAAAGCCTCTTTCATAGCGAATATCAATGCCTAATTTACCTAAATTAACCCCAACCCCAAATTGAGCACCAACAGAAAAATCGTTTTCGATTTCGTTAATGCCTATTCCATCAAATTCAGAATTAAGAATATATTGAAAAGATGGACCAACAAATATATTTAAAGGCCCAATAATCTTAAGACCTACCAATACTGGTGCATCGAGTTTACTCATGTCAAATGAGCTTCCGTCATAATCTGATTTTGTTTGGGTATAAACCAATTCTGGTCGCACAAAAAGTCTGCCTACTTTTATTTTTCCGAAAACCCCTGCATGATATCCTATACTGCGATCAGGTGAGTTAGCAACATCAGTCGCTGATTCAATATAATCGCCATTTCCGTTGTAATTGAGTCCGCCAGTAATACCGAATCCAGAATCGTTTTGTGCAGATGCAGATATTCCTATCAATGCAAAAACTGCAATAAAAAGTGTTTTTTTCATAATCGTAGTGGTGTTTTGTTCATACCATCACGGTATCAAAAACGATACCATGATTATTTTCTCGTCAATACCTTCAAAACGGCCTTCTCGATAGCTTTATTGTTGAGTCCGTATTTTTCCATTAGTTGTGCGGGAGTACCACTTTCACCAAATGTATCTTGAGTCGCAATAAATTCTTGCGGTGTTGGATGCTGTGTAGCAAGCATACCTGCAATACTTTCACCAAGTCCACCTAAATAGTTATGCTCTTCTGCAGTAACAATACATCCCGTTTTTTTAACAGACTTTAACACCGCTTCAGCATCTAAAGGTTTGATCGTATGTATGTTTATGACTTCAGCAGAAATACCTTGAGCTTCTAATGCTTCAGCAGCTATAAGAGATTCCCAAACCAAATGACCGGTTGCAACAATAGTAACATCGGTACCTTCACTAAGCATTAAAGCTTTTCCAATTTCAAATTTTTGATCAACTGGTGTAAAGTTGGCTACTTTTGGGCGGCCAAAACGTAAATAAACAGGACCTTCATAGTCCGCTATTGCTAAGGTAGCTGCCTTTGTTTGATTAAAATCACATGGATTGATGACTACCATACCAGGTAACATTTTCATTAACCCGATATCTTCTAATATTTGATGAGTAGCACCATCTTCTCCTAAGGTAATACCTGCGTGAGAAGCACAAATTTTCACATTTTTACCAGAATATGCGATAGACTGACGAATTTGATCATAAACCCTTCCTGTAGAAAAGTTTGCAAAAGTACCAGTAAATGGAATTTTACCACCTATTGTAAGTCCGGCAGCGATACCCATCATGTTAGCTTCTGCGATACCTATTTGAAAAAAACGCTCTGGATTTTCATCAATAAACGTTTGAATTTTTAGAGAGCCTACTAAATCTGCACAAAGCGCAACCACATTTGGGTTGGTTCTACCCAATTCAGTCATTCCTGCTCCGTAACCACTTCTAGTATCGTTTTTTCCTTGGTCAATGTACTTCGTCATCATTGTATATTTTCATTCCTGTTAAACAAGAATCTTTAAAATAAAATCTTTTTAATAAATGCTTTTCTAGTAATCTCCTAAAGTTTCTGCATTTTGTCCTAATGCATTCTCTAGTTGTTCATCACTAGGGGCCTTACCATGCCAAGCATGCGTATACATCATAAAATCAACGCCGTTACCCATTACCGTATGTAGCAATACACAAACAGGCTTGCCTTTTCCAGTTCTGCTTTTTGCTTCTTGCATTCCTTTTATTACAGCTTCCATATTGTTACCTTCTTTGATTTCAAGAACATCCCAATCAAAAGCTTCAAACTTTGCTTTGATATCTCCCATTGGTAAAACATCATCAGTAGAACCGTCAATCTGTTGACCGTTTAAATCAATAGTAGCAATAAGATTGTCTACTTTTTTACCAGAGGCATACATAATTGCTTCCCAGTTTTGACCTTCTTGTAATTCTCCATCACCATGTAAACTATAGATCAATTTTGAATCGCCATTTAGTTTTTTAGCTTGTGCTGCGCCAATAGCAACAGACATACCTTGGCCTAAAGAACCTGAAGCAATACGAACGCCTGGCAAACCTTCATGGGTTGTTGGGTGTCCTTGTAACCTTGAGTTGATTAAGCGAAAAGTACTTAGCTCATCCACAGAAAAATATCCTCTTCTAGCTAAAACGCTATAAAAAACTGGAGAAATATGACCGTTTGATAAAAAGAAAAGATCTTCATCTTTACCATCCATAGCAAATCCATCCTTTAAATCCATCACCTCATTATAAAGTGCTACCAAAAATTCAGTACACCCTAAAGAACCACCTGGGTGGCCTGAATTTACTTTATGAACCATGCGCAGAATGTCTCTACGGGTCTGAACAACGATATCTTGTAATTCTTCTAATTTTGGCATTTTGTACGATCTATATTAGTGGCTTCAAAAGTAATAGCAATCTTTTGGGTAACCAAGCGGTAGGTGTGATATTTTATTAATGATATCAAGTATTTTGTTTGAATTTAAAAGAAGTCGTTTTTGATCTCTGTTTTCGGGTTAATTAAAAAAGCAAAAGTGATGGTTTTAAACTATTTAGTTGGTCGATGGAGATCTTATAATAAGGAATGAGCTTCACTAAGGATCGATACAATTTTATATTCCTGTTAAGGAAATTATGCATTGCAGTTAACTATCTTTGCCGCTATTATAAGCACATGAAATTTACCTTAGAACATACCGACCCGCAGAGCAGAGCTCGAGCAACTACGATGGTAACCGATCACGGTACGATTGAAACTCCGATTTTTATGCCTGTTGGTACAGTTGCTTCTGTGAAGGGTGTTCATCAGAGAGAGTTGAAGGAAGACATTAATCCTGATATTATTTTAGGAAATACCTACCATTTATTTCTTCGCCCGAAAATTGAAATTTTAAAGCAGGCTGGTGGGCTTCATAAATTTATGGGTTGGGATCGTAATATTTTGACCGATAGTGGTGGTTATCAAGTATACTCGCTTTCCGCGAATAGAAAAATTAAAGAAGAAGGCGTAAAGTTTAAATCTCATATTGACGGGTCTACACATTGGTTCACTCCAGAGAATGTAATGGAGATACAGCGCGTTATTGGTGCTGATATTATTATGGCTTTTGATGAATGTACGCCTTACCCATGTGAATATAATTATGCAAAACGGTCGATGCATATGACGCACCGTTGGTTGGATAGATGTATCGCGCACTTAGAAAAAACTCCATTAGAGTATGATTATTCGCAAACTTTTTTTCCAATAGTTCAGGGTTCTACTTATAAGGACTTAAGAAGGCAATCTGCAGAATATATAGCAAATGCTGGTGCGGAAGGTAATGCGATTGGAGGATTGTCAGTAGGCGAACCTGCCGAAGAAATGTATGCCATGACTGAGGTGGTAACAGAAATTTTACCAGAAGATAAACCTCGATATTTAATGGGAGTTGGTACACCTATTAATATCTTAGAAAATATTGCTTTAGGTATTGATATGTTTGACTGTGTTATGCCAACTAGAAATGCTAGAAACGGAATGTTGTTTACAGCTCATGGCAGTATAAACATTAAGAACAGAAAGTGGGCTGATGATTTTTCTCCTTTAGATGAAATGGGAATTACGTTCGTAGACCTTGAATACTCAAAAGCTTATTTGCGACATTTATTTGCTGCTAATGAATATTTAGGAAAGCAGATTGCTACAATTCACAACCTTGGTTTTTATCTATGGTTGACTCGTGAAGCTAGAAAACATATTTTAGCTGGAGACTTTGTCACATGGAAAAATATGATGGTAAAACAAATGGACAAACGCCTATAACGTGACCATTATAGATAAATACATACTCAAGCGTTATTTGGTCACTTTTACGGTGATGTTGCTGTTGTTTATTCCTATCGGAATCATGGCGCATCTTGCAGAGCAAATAAGTAAAATACAAGACAATGATGCCCCAACGGCAGAAGTATTGGCGTATTTGGGTCATTTTAGTATTTATATTGGAAACTTTCTTTTTCCAATATTTCTTTTTCTTTCCGTAATTTTCTTCACCTCTAAACTGGCAAGTAATACAGAGATTGTTGCCATATTAAGTTCAGGAATTTCGTTTAATCGCTTTTTAAGACCCTATATGATTGGTGCTACAATTATTGCGACCATAATGCTTTTAATGGGTATGTTTGTTGTACCCGAAGCGAGTAAGGGCTTTAATGAATTTAAATTCAAATATTTAAAAAAGGGGAAGCAAGATCGAATTACATCAAACATATATAATCAGTTAAACGCCAATGATTTTATCTATGTCAGTAGTTTTAATCCGGCGAGAATGAATGGTTCTAATTTTACGTTTGAGCGCTTCAAAGAAGATAATGTATTAGATTTTAAAATTTCTGCCTCTAGTATTCGGTGGATGGAAAAAGACAGTTTGTATCGTTTGACATCATACCGAAAAAGAAAAATAATTGGTGATACTGCCATTGTAGAAACCAAACGTAGGTTAGATACACTCTTTACCTTTAAGATTGACGATTTAACACCTGTCTCTTATGTTGCTGAAACCAAAAACTTATTAGAATTAAATAGTTTTATTGAAGATCAGCGACAAAAAGGTGCATCGAACATAAATGCTTATGTGCTTGTAAAATATAAGCGGTGGGCGCTACCATTTAGTGTTTTTATTCTGACTATAATAGCAGTTGGGGTAGCTTCAATCAAGCGTCGCGGAGGAATGGGTTTAAACCTATTGATTGGTATTGTGGTCGCATTTGTTTTTATCTTTTTTGATCGAATTTTTAGTACACTAGCAGAACAAGCAGGTCTAGAGCCATTGACAGCAGTTGTTGTTCCAAACCTATTTTTTGGGATACTTGCGTTCTACTTACTTCAGAAAGCGAAACGGTAGTGAATGCCTTGATTTAATGGTATGGATTCGAAACTAAAAAACTACCTGCACCTTCATTTTATTGTTTTTATTTGGGGCTTTACCGCCGTATTGGGTAAATTAATAACTATTGATGCCTTGCCACTTGTATGGTATCGAATGCTAATAGCATCGGTGCTTATTTTGGTTTTTATGGGTGTGAAAAAATACCCATTAAAAGTAGCTCCAAAGACCTTTTTAATTTTAGTAATTGCAGGAATTATCATCGCCCTTCATTGGGTTACTTTCTTTATGGCGATTAAAGTCGCTAATGTTTCCGTTGCTTTAGCAACCATGTCGACAGGTGCCTTTTTTACAGCCATACTTGAGCCCATTTGGTATAAAAGAAAAATGATCTGGTATGAAGTAATTTTCGGATTGATTGTTATTTTGGGGTTGCTAATTATTTTTAATGTGGAAACGCAATATGCCTACGGAATAGCTCTTGCTCTAGTTTCATCTTTATTAGCGTCTATATTTTCTTTAATGAACGGGAAGCTTATTCAAACGGAGAAACCAACTTTAATTTCTTTTTATGAACTTTCAGCTGGGGTGTTATTCTTGACAATTTATCATTTGATTCAAGGGAATTTCGATGCAGACTTTTTTGTGATCTCAACAACTGATTGGTGGTATATATTTATTCTAGCATCTGTATGTACTGTTTATGCGTTTATAGCTTCTGTTAGAATAATGAAATTCATAAGTCCGTATACGGTGATGTTAACCATTAACCTAGAACCAGTATATGGTATTGTTTTGGCCTTTTTGTTTATCGGTGATTCAGAACGCATGAAACCACTCTTTTATTTGGGCGCCCTGATTATCCTTGCAACGGTAATTGCAAATGGCATAATTAAAAACAAAGGGAAGTTGAAAAAAGGAGGTTGAGACTAAGGATTATATTTTATATTTGCCAAGTTAAACGAACGAAACGAAAACCTACGAATGTATGGAATACTTAGATTTTGAACTCCCCATTAAAGAGCTAGAAGACCAGCTTGATAAATGTATGATCATTGGTGAGGAGAGTGAAGTTGATGTTACAGAAACATGTAAGCAGATTGAAAAAAAGCTTTCAGAAACGCGTAAAGACATTTACAAAAATCTTACGGCTTGGCAACGAGTACAGTTATCAAGACACCCTAACAGACCTTATACCTTAGATTATATCAACGCTATTTGTGGTGAAACTTTTTTAGAGCTTCATGGTGATAGAAATGTGAAAGATGACAAGGCCATGATTGGTGGTTTAGGAAAGATAAAAGATCAAACGTATATGTTTATTGGCCAGCAAAAAGGCTATAATACAAAAACACGTCAGTATCGTAATTTCGGTATGGCGAACCCTGAGGGTTATAGAAAAGCATTACGCTTGATGAAGTCAGCTGAAAAGTTTGGTGTTCCTGTTGTTTGTTTGATTGATACACCGGGTGCTTACCCAGGTATTGAAGCTGAAGAACGTGGACAAGGTGAGGCTATTGCTAGGAATATATTAGAGATGACACGTTTAAAGGTACCTATCATTTGTGTTATCATTGGTGAAGGAGCCTCTGGTGGAGCTTTAGGTATTGGTGTAGGTGATAGAGTATTGATGTTGGAAAACACATGGTACTCCGTAATTTCACCAGAATCTTGTTCTTCTATTTTGTGGAGAAGTTGGGAGTATAAAGAGTTAGCTGCAGAAGCATTGAAGCTTACGGCTACTGACATGAAAAAAATGAAACTTATTGATGAGATTATTCGTGAACCAGCAGGTGGCGCTCATAGTAATCGTCCAAAAACATTTGATACTGTAAAAAATAAAATAACGGCACATTTTGCCGAATTAGAAAAGTTATCCCCAAAAGAACTCGTTAATCAGCGTATGAATAAATATGGTGAAATGGGAGTTTTTAACGGCTAAGAGTAGCTTTTAGTAAGCTGAAGAAAAACTGGAGAATCATTTCTTCAGTTTTTTTTTGTTATCAACACAAAATCGTAACTTATAAACACCTGGTTGGTTCTAATTGTGAATATCGCAATTAGAGAAATTCATGTTAACTCAAGGTTAATTACATACATTCGTTCCTATGGAGAAACCCGCACCCGTTATTGGTCGTAAAATCGACAAATCAACTTTAATCAATCTTGAAAGAGGTAAAATTCCGCCTCAAGCAGTTGATTTAGAGGAGGTTGTGTTAGGCGCGATGATGATTGATAAAAAAGGGGTTGATGAAGTAATAGATATCTTGCATCCTGATGTTTTTTATAAGGAAGCACATCGTTACGTTTATGAGGCGATTTTCAAATTGTTTGAAACTTCTGAACCTGTTGATTTATTAACCGTTTCATCACAATTGAAGAAAGATGGCAGACTAGAGTCTGTCGGAGGTGATTTTTACCTTATTAAACTTACTCAAAAAGTGGCTTCTTCTGCCCATATTGAGTTTCATGCCCGTATCATATTACAGAAGTATATACAGCGTAGTTTGATTAAAATTTCGAATGAGATTATTGAAGAGGCCTATGATGATGGTACCGACGTTTTTGATTTATTAGATGCTGCTGAATCGAAATTATATGATGTTACCCAAGGTAACTTAAAACGTTCTGCCGAAACTGCTTTGGACTTAGTAATTCAAGCAAAAAAACGAATTGAAGAGATTGCCGGTAAAGAGGGGATGAGTGGTATCGCCACAGGTTTTGACAAGCTTGATAAATTAACTTCAGGATGGCAGCCTAGTGATTTAATTATTATAGCAGCAAGACCTGGTATGGGTAAAACAGCATTAACCTTATCTATGGCAAGAAATATTGCCGTTGATAGTGGTAAGGCTGTAGCTTTCTTTTCTTGTGAAATGTCTTCGGTACAATTAATTACCAGACTGATATCTTCTGAAACAGGACTTTCGTCAGAAAAACTCCGAACAGGTAAGCTAGAAAAGCATGAGTGGGAGCAGTTAAATGTTAAAGTAAAAGCTCTAGAGAAAGCGCCTTTGTTTATTGATGATACGCCTTCACTTTCTATTTTTGATTTAAGAGCAAAAGCACGAAGACTAGCATCTCAGCATGATATAAAAATTATCATCATTGATTACTTGCAGTTAATGACTGCTGGTGGTACGGGTAAAAATGGAAATCGTGAACAAGAAATTTCTACCATATCTAGAAACCTAAAAGCTTTAGCTAAAGAATTGAATATTCCTGTAATTGCTTTATCGCAGTTATCTCGTGCGGTGGAAACACGTGGAGGAAGTAAAAGACCAATACTATCAGATTTACGTGAATCTGGGGCTATTGAGCAAGATGCTGATATTGTATCTTTTATTTTTAGACCTGAGTATTACAAGATTGATGAATGGGATGATGAAGAACGTTCTCCAACAAAAGGTCAAGCTGAGCTTATTGTTGCCAAACACCGTAATGGTGGTTTAGAAAACATTCGTTTGAAGTTTATCGGTAATCTTGGTAAGTTCGATAACCTAGATGATTTCGATTCTCCATTTGAATTCCAATCGAAGATGAATGATGGTGATGATAATCCTTTTGTGACTAAAGGGTTGCCTAGCGCTGATGAAGCTTTCGGTAGTTCAATGAATGATGGCTTACCTGAAGATGATAATGATGTTCCTTTTTAAGATTCTTTAACGAAAATCAAAATACGCCTAGATTATTTTTCATTTATCTTTGAGTGGTTGCTATCAAAGAAATCAGTTTATGCAAAAAGGTCTACTCATTTTATTCTTTTTTCTATTCGCCCTTCAAGTTTCGGCCTCGTCTATTCTTATACCAATGGATGCCGAAGGTCAAAAAGATCATCTAAAAGCTTACGGAATAACTTACTGGGTACTCACCAAACAACAAAAAGTTCAATGGCTTCTTAATTATAGAGGAGGATCTTTTTTATTACCTGACGGAGAGAATATTAGGAAAGAGTGCCAAATTAGAGGGGTTTCTTTTGAGATTCTTTCTGACGGACAAACACAAAGCATATTAGAATCTATTAGCAGCCCCTCTCAAAATCAGGAAGCTGTTATATTAGAAAAGGCACCAAAAGTGGCGGTGTATTCTCCTAAAGGAAACCAACCTTGGG
>CALLIG010000292.1 GCA_938009735.1 uncultured Flavobacteriaceae bacterium | reverse complement strand
GCTACTTCGATTCCAGATGCTGTATACTCGGCATCGGTGAAGGTGCGGATATCAGAAGGTTCTACAATCAGTTCTGCTTTAGAATGATTTTCAAGCACTTTTTGACAGGCTTCTGGCGATAAAACCACTCTGCGATCAGGTGGGTTTTTACGTTCTTTGATGATTCCGAACTTCATAGGAATTGGTTTTGTAACTTTTGGATGGATTTCCGTTTCAAATTTAACGGATGACAGTAGCCTGACAAAACTTTTTTTGGAATACTTTTTGGGGTATCTTTGGCGGCCTGTCTGTTTATTGATGGGTTATGCGTTAGGGATAGAGGCAAGTACCGTGTACAGCCGAAAGCCCGCCCCGAGTATTTTGACGAGGGAAACGCCCAAATTGTTCTTTGAAAAAAATAATTAGTATTGATTCAATACATTCTTGCCTTCGCAAGAGTGACATTACTTATTAACGGGGCCGCCTGGTTTTGACAGCGAGACCAATGGCAATGTAAGCATGTCGAGCGCTGGTGAACAGCTCGTAAATCTCATTTTCCACACTTTTAATAGGCGATAATAACTACGCTCTTGCCGCTTAATCTGAATTATAGTAAGATTTAGCCTCGTCTCTACTAGGTAGAGAAGCGAGATGTTCCTGAATAGCCTCTGTCGACGGCGATTCAATCAGGAGCACCATAAATGTCGATATAAGGCTACTAATACTTCGATAGTAGCACCAAAACTCAAGAAGATAAGCGTTTGTTAGGCTGTTTCTGGTCAGGCCTGCGTCGAAAATTAATCAGAAAATAAACATGTAGAAGGCATTAACGTTGCTTGTTTGGACGAGAGTTCGATTCTCTCCGGCTCCACTTTATTGGTATCAAAATGATACAAAATCCTGTAAACATCTGATTTACAGGTTTTTTCATTTTATTTAGTTTCGTTTGATATCAAATAATACTATCCTAAAAGGCACTAAATCGATACCTTTTTTAAATTTAAAAATAGGTATCGATTTCTTTGTAACTAATTCTTTTTTAGTTAATTATAAATTTATATAATTTCTTTTTTATATCTTTATTTAGCTAAAATCGATACCCAAAGTATGGCAAATACCTTTTCAACCCTTTTTTATCTCAAAGACAAACGGCTTGACAAGAACGGAAAAGCAGGCTTATACCTAAGAATTACGGTAAATGGGCAACGTACGGTACTAAGTTTGAACCGAAAAATTGACCCGTCCAAATGGGACCCACGGATGAACAAATTAAAAGGGAAAGGTGTCGAAACGGAAGAACTGAATCAGTTCATGACTACGATCCGGCACAAGATAAATAGAATTCAACATCAGCTTATCGAAGAAGGGAAACCATTTACAGCTCTTGATATCAAAAATATCTATCATGGCAAGGATAGAGAGGTGAAAATGCTCTTAGAAGTATTCGACGAGCATAATCGACAAATGAAAAAGCTGGTGGATAAGGAGTTTGCCCTAGGAACTTGGAAACGGTATTTCACTACTAGAAACCATGTTGCAGAGTTCATACAATCTGAATACAAACGGGAAGATTTTCCAGTTCAGGATGTAGATTTAAAGTTCATTACTCGCTTTGAGTACTTTATGAAATCGGTTAAAGATTGCAATCATAATAGTGCCTTAAAGTATATCAACAACTTTAAGAAAATCATTCGCATGGCGGTTGCCAATGGCTGGCTGGAGAGAGATCCCTTTTACAATTATAAAGTGAAATTCAAATGGGTAGATCGCGAATTTCTATCGGCTGAAGAGCTGCAACGCTTGGTCGATTTAGAAATTAACTGGCCAAGAATTGATATCGTTCGTGATATGTTCGTATTCTGCTGCTACACAGGGCTTGCTTATATCGACGTGCAGAAATTGAACCAGGATAATTTGGTGCGTAATATCGATGGCACGCTCTGGATCGAAGCGAAACGTACCAAAACAAATGCAAAGTTCAGCATTCCACTACTCCCCACCGCACTTGTTATCTTAGAAAAGTATGAAGACCATCCTAAGGTGGTCAATGGAGAATGTGTGCTACCTGTTCTAAGTAATCAGAAGTCCAATGCTTACCTAAAGGAAATTGCCGACCTCTGTGGCATTAAAAAGAATTTGACTACCCATTTAGCGCGCCATACCTTCGCCACTACGGTAACCCTCTCCAACGGCGTGCCTATTGAAACGGTAGGGAAAATGCTAGGACATAAAGATTTACGAACTACCCAGCATTATGCAAAGATCATTAATAAGAAGGTGGAGGATGATATGGCTGTGCTGAAGGAGAAGTTGGCTGGCATCGAGGCTAGGAAAGGGAGTAAGAAGTCGAGAAATTAAAGATCCTTTGTTTGAACTTTTTAGGAAGATGCAAAAAAATCCCACCTCACAATAAACTCTTTACAAAAGGTGCAATTTGTAAAGAGTTTCTTTTCATAAATATCGTATTCTGAGGATTGAACAATTTCGCAACCTATCCTACTTCTTTCAAAAGCCCTGCATTACGTCTAATTTTTACGGTTCTATTATACATAAGAAAAATTATAGAACAAAAATGTTCTATAATTTGACGTTATATCAAATAGCGATAAGTTATTGGGTATTTAAACCAATTCAAAGCCTAATTGTAAGTAAGATAGTTTCGTTTTGGATATCTTGTTTTTGACACTTTCAAAAGGGCTTTGATTTCTGAATCACTCAGATAGTCTTTACCCTTTTCATGATAGTTTGCAATCTCTATTTTAGAACTCTTTACATTACACCCGTTGGTCATGTTTTAGAATAGAGATTGAACGCCATATAACATGTTTCAAAAAAGTAGTACTCTTTACAAAATCCGCTTTATGTAAAGAGTTTAATTCCAACAAGGAATCATTTTCAGAAATAGTCTAATAGTTAAACAAGCGAACAATTCTCTTTAACTAGAAGAGCAACCCCAAATCTTACCATAACTAATCCGCGCCGGATCCTGTTTCGATTTTATGGTGTCCAGATAGGTAAGTGTAAATTAAAATCGAAATAGAGCGCACTTGCTATGGCAATTAGTTACAAAAAACTCTAAATTTTATGGAGAGGCTTTGGCACTTAAAATGGAAGTAAAATGCACCAATTACTATTGAAAACTTCGTTTTTTACGAAAAAATCTACCATGAAATAGGGCTTCCCAAGGTCTTTTACGAAAAAATGACTTTTGATTATTTTAAACCAAAATATAATAATTTGATTATCAGGAATTTACGAAATTTCATTTTTATCGTTGTAACAATTTTGTGCTAAAATTTTTCTATGTTTACGGGACTTCCCAAGGTTTTGGGCACAAAATTGTTACAACTAAAAATCAGTTAATTATTATATATAGCTGAAAATCAAATTATTAAAATACGTAACATCGCTTTAGCGTGTTACCCTCTTGCTTTACATTTTCCGCTCGCAAAAGCTTGCTAAAAAGGTAAACGCTGTGCGCCCTTATCCACCATCAAATTCAAGCAAAGGAAATTAAAGTCCTTTTATTTTTTATATCCAGAGCGTTTTCTCTTTTTCGATATAACAAGTAGGAATAATTGACCCCAAATACTATTGATTTGTCCGTCAATTGTTCCTTTTACTTCCCATAGTGCCTTCACGCTTCCCTTTTTCGATATCCTTTCTCTCAACTGATTTGGGCTTAGTAAGGGTTTATAAAAAGAGCGAGGTACGAGCCTGATTATGCAATCTGTCTATGAATAAATCGGTTTTCTTTGGTATCGGGAAAGGGGAGGGTTTGTGGCTTGGAGTGAAATTGTAAATTCAGTCTCCGTTCAAAAAAGAAATAATTAACTAAAAAACGACCTATTCGGCGAGCATGATTTTGGGACCCTCCTAAAACCCTGAAATATAGGGCTTCTCAGTCTTAGATTCTGGTTTCTTCGCATCCATTTTTATAAAAAATACACTAATAAATAGTATCAGGGTCATGACCTTTACGGCTGTTCCCGGTAAGAACCTAAAAAGAATCCACCTAACTCAGAAAATTTTAAAAAATAGTGGACCCCACAGCTATATTAAATTTTAAGTAATTTCCCATAAAACTAAAAGAAATATTTTGTACTTTGAAAGTAATTTGAATAGTGGCTTATACATAGTTTATATTTAAATTACTCAGTAACCTTTAGTTTCCCCAGCCCCGTTATACCATTATTTACGCATCTCATTTATTTTCCCCTCTTAGTTCTCCCTTTTTAAACATTATCATTTATTTGGTTTGTTCATGGATTTCAATCCTGATTATAGGCAAGGTGCATGTGGACCGTACATTCCAAATTTATGAGCTATTACACAATCTCATGATTAATACCATCCTATTAGAAAGTAATGCCGGTGAACTGAGTCTGCTGGCAAAAATAACAAAATGTTGTCCTTGCCTTGTTGTCAATGGCATATCTAGTTCACTAGAGGGGGCGAAAGCCTTGTTAGAGGAAAACCAGTTTGATTTAATTGTCATAAACCTTAAGGCACCCTCTTTTGTCGATTATAGAAAGGTATTGGAAAATAACGAAATAGAAACTATTTATGTTTCATATTCAAACTCCCAGGCTTTGATAGCACTTCAAAGCCGTGCAGCGGAATACCTTATAAGGCCTATTAGTGATAAGGTTTTAATCAATGCAGTAGAAAAAGTAAGAGGTCGATTAAGAAGAAAAGAAGAAAACATAAAGAAGAAATTGCTATTTGACAATTTGTTCGGTAAAAGAAAAACAGACCAATCCATTGGTATACCAACTATGGAAGGTTTTGTGTTCTTTTCAACTTCCGAAATAATTCGTTGCGAAGGTCTCCAAAAATGCACTCGAATTATCACTACAACTAAAACGGATATTATTAGTTCTTATAATATTGGAGAATTCAAAAAATTATTGGAGCCCTATGGTTTTTTCGCAACGCACAAGTCACATTTGATCAACCTAACTTTTGTAAAACATTATCGCAGAGAAGGAACAATCATTTTGAAAGATAATTCTAGCGTTCCTGTTGCAAAAAGAAGAAAAGGTATTTTCCTAAAACAAGTTGTCCATCCCTAAACTTCCCGTTAATTCTCATTTCAACCCTTTATTTCTTTCAACTAGGCTAATGGTCAAATGGCTATTGTAGTCTATACCATTTATTCAGACATTCATAGTCAATAACGTATGCCTGATAAGAATACGTCAAACAATTTTGACGAAGATGCTTTGTAAGTATGTATATAAAAATAGTGGAACTTTTTTTAACCGCGGAGTCCGAAAGCGATTATGGAATGCGGGATCATAACTATGACAATACTGATGTACTAGTGCACATCGAAGAGGAAGATAGTTATGGCATCAAGAAGATAAAGAAATATGTAACCACCTTTTTTACTTACAATAGCATATTCGAAATGAAAACTGAACATCACAAATCAGGTGAATATTTGAAGGGTAAATATTTCTTTTTTAAAAACATGGTGCTCATTGATAATTGCTCAAAAGAAAGCATAAAAGAAGTAGTCAATAACCTCATCGATGAAGGTGATTTCAAGGACGTGTTCAAGCGCATATAAAGAAAACAGAATTTAGATATAAAAAATCAAAATATTAGGGTATGAATAATTATGTAGAAACATTGGATAACACTTATATGGCAGGCATTGAAGAAGACTTCAATGATACTCTTGAAGAATCTATCTATAGTGCAGAAGAAAGCGACTATTGGGGTTATCTAAGTGATGAGGCTGAAACAGACGATGAATTTGCGTTGGACGAAGAAAATGAACTTGAAGCCTTTGAAATGGACGACGATTTTAATTTTGGACGGGAAGAATATATTTTGGATGAGCTTACTGAATATGAACTTGATGAATGGGAAGAATCGCTTGAAGATGCTGAAACACTTCGTGAGGTTTTGCATGAAGATTACGCAGACTCTCCTTCTGAAGAAATGGAAGAAGCTCTTGAAAATATTTTAAATTCGATATCTCTTGAAGAGGGATGGAATATTAAAAAAATACTTCGTGATATTCGGAAAAACAAAACTGTTGGCCAAGTTTTGCAACAGGGACTTCCAGCTGCTGCTGGAGTAGTTGGCGGAATATATGGCGGACCAATGGGCTCAGCTTTAGCTGCTGGGGCAGCACAAAAAGCCACACAGGCTTTCGCTATAGAACCTAAAGGAACGAAAAGACCATCACGTCCAAAGAAAATCACTCGACCATCTGCACCAGTAGTACTCCTAAAGAAAACTTCACCGAAAGGCGGATCGACCGCGGCAGCAAAATTACTTCAACTCACTCAGGATCCCAATGTACTAAAAAGTATACTTGCACTTTCATTAGGAGAACATGGCAAACAAGAAATAAAGCTTGATAAAAACGGGAAAAATATAAAGGTCGGAGCAGTTATCAATTTGCTAAGTACTTTGTTGGCCGAAGCCGTGGATGACGCAGATGAACTTGCAAGAACGGGTTCACAATCCTCCTATTTGTATGATAGCGAGGGTGAGTTTTTAGTAGATCCTGCTAGTTCAGAACAAAGGGCAGGATTATTATATGAGACCATTAATGGTCCTGATTATGCCAATTACAATACTGAGTATGAAGAAAGTCTTGTAAAATCTGATGACAACTTTTCCGTAAATGAAACATTCAAGGAAAGCGAGACAATGCGAGACAGAACTATCCCGCGGGAAGATGTAAATAATTACCGCCGTTTAATAGAAGACCCCCTAAGTCGAGGCCTAACAGACTGGTGGGTAACCGACAGCGAGACTTTGAAAGTAGTCAGACAAATGGATTCTCTTTCAGATGGTGATCTTCTCGACACGTATAATCGTATGCAGAAAGATGGCCTATGGTCCAGACTCTACGAACAAGCGCCAAGATATCATCGGGAATGGCACAATTTACGGTGGAGGCTTTTTAGACTAGGGCAGCCCGTTCTAAGAAATAATCCAAAGGATAAGCGGTTAGCCAAATTACACTCAGCCCTTTCCGCCAGTAAACGCGCCGTGCAGGCGACAATGCTGGTTACCACGGATCCTAAGGTACTTGCTAAAATGAAAGATACTGAGAAATATTTTGGTCTCGCGGCCAGTGCATTAAAAAAGGGTAAAAACCTCGAATCAGCGGCTAAAGCTATATATAAACTTTCAAGAGCAGCTTCAAGATTAAACAATGTTAGGCAAGATCGCTACGCCGCTGCTCAGGCATTTGGAAATTTACTATCGGCAGCCGGTGATTTAGGAAAATTCCTACCACCAGGCCCATGGCAAGGTTACTTTACATTCTTGGGTGGATTCGAGAATTTCTTTGTCGATATGGCCTATAAGATGGATCCAAAAAATCGAGGTGGAGGGCGGTTTAGAAAATACATGCCTGAATAAAAATCAAAAACTTATAAAAACAATGGGGTTAGACTCGATTGATAGATAAAGGACGATAAAAACAGAGGAGAATTATGACTAGTTCAAACAAAACATACACCTGCCGCTGTGGCGAGAAAGTCGAGCTAGAAAAAACCATTAGCTTTTAGGAAAAGAGTAAAAGAAGGTGTTGAGCCAATAAAATTAACCGATTACGCAAACAGAATAGGTTCAATGGAAAGAAATGAAGAATTAGCTTATAAAAAAGTTGAAAAAGTTGAGCGATGTTCCAATTTCTAAAAGGATGTAATAATGCCAAATTTATTAAAAATTCTCGTGGAGAAAGACGTGATAAAATAACAGGTGAAAAAGAGAACTCAAAAGAACGGCGAGTTGAAATTGAAATTCTTGATTAACCTTACTACAAAATTTTATTAAACTTAAAAATAGAAATTATGAACGAACAAGAATTTATCGAGCAAGAAGATTATGAACTTAACGGATATGATGAATCCGCTATTGAAACAGATTATTACGATTTAGACGGCGAAGAAAGTGTAGATGAAGTCTTTGAAGACGATGACTTTGATTTCATAGAGGAAGAATCTGAAATGGATGAGTCAAGAAGACCGAGAAATTATAGACCACGATCTCGTAGAAACGCTCGTAATCGCGCTCGCAGAAACGCTCTAAGAAGAAAGGCACTTATGGGGAGTAGACCTTCCGGGTATAACTTTAACAAGTTTATTGAACGCCCAAAGAAGAAGAAGAAGTACTATAATCGTCCCACACCAAGTCGTCCAGCAAATACTAAAAATGTAGTGAAGGCATTTGCAAAGGCTAGTCAAGATGTTGAAAATACAAAAGCCGCAATTCGCAAAGTAGACGTTGATAACAAAATTCAAGAACAGAAACTAAAAAAAACGTTTAGTGCTCAGAGTAAACGAATTAGCGGCAACGAATATGCTTTGGCCGCAACAACCGTTGTAACTAAATTGGGAGATGAATTTCCAGAATTAATGGAAAACCCCATTGTACGAACATTACTTTCAGCAGCGCCCACCTTCCTTCAAAAACCCGTTAAAAAAGAGTTTTATAAAGACCCTCGTATTTTAACTACGGGCTTAACAGCCTTAATTGCTTTAGCTAAAGAGCTTCGAGAAAAAGGCAAAGAACCTGAAGTAGTACAAAACGTTACCATATCACCCCCTGTCAAGACTATGGATAAGGATCAGGAATTTACTTTCACCGCAACGGCGCGAGATGCCCAAGGTAATAAGGTTGATGGAAAGACATTTAAATGGTATGCTGATGATGATTCTAAAGTATCGATAGACAAAGAAGGTGCTATCACTTGCAAAATGATTGGAAAAGTTGAAATTTATGCGGAGGAGACAAGTACAGGCAAGTCAGCTAGTACACAGTTGAAAATTGTTAAAGCAGCTTCATCATAGTAAAGTATGGTACTCTGACCTATCACGTGCAAATATTTTAAGGTTTTTAATGTATTGATAATCAAATTAGAACCTTTATTGTCGATGACAATTTCTGATTGACTAAATAAGAACATGCCTTGGCTAAAATTTCAGTAGTAACTGGCTGGGTAGAAAAAACAGCTAAATTATGGATCCTAAGCTTTGGGAACTATTACGAAAGGGTAAGGATAATGAAGAAGTCGAAGCTATTATTCGATTAGATCAACCTCAGCATAATGTTAGCGGTTTGCGTATTGTCTCAAGATTTGGTCCAATTGCCACTTGTAGACTGAAAACTAAAGAGATAATACGTACGCGTGAAGCTGAAAACGTATTGAGCTTAAAAGCAGCTGTTCGGCTTGCTCCAGAAAAAGAACCGGATGATAGTTACGGCCAATTTGATTTTCCCAGAAATACGAGTCAAAACAGACTGCGCCGCCCCAAAGAATTATCGCAAACAGGGGCCGGCGTTGTTATTGGTATTGTTGATTTTGGCTGTGATTTCAATCACCCAGACCTAAAAAATGAGGATGGATCCACAAGACTACTCGCTTTATGGGATCAGGGAGGAAATGGCAGTACTAGTATTGAGAACAAATTTGGTTATGGTACTATTTTTACAAGGCAACATATTGATTGGGCTCTTAGAGAGCCTAATCCGTATCGGGCACTAGGGTATCAGCCAGGAATAGCCGCTCACGGTACTCATGTTACGGGCATTGCAGCAGGAAATGGCCTAGGTGGAGGTCCGGCAGGAGTAGCCCCTGAGGCCGATATTGTTTTCGTGCATATGGCTAGCAAAGGAACGGGTGGGCTTTCCAATCTTGGAAATTCCGTAAGACTTCTTGAGGCTATTGATTTTGTGACCGAAATAGCTCAAAATCGGCCTTGGGTCATCAACCTAAGTGTTGGTTTACATGGTGGTCCCCATGACGGTTGTACACCTGTTGAAATGGCATTAGATCATTTACTTCTCGGGGGTCCAAACCGTTTCATAGTTCAAAGCACAGGAAATTATTTTAATAAGGACATTCATGCTAGTGGGCGTTTAAGAGAAGGAGAGGTAAGAGCACTCAGGATTATTATTGATGAAACGGATCAAACACCGAATGAATTAGAGATTTGGTATGCAGCGGGAGATGAGTTTATAGTCAAAACGGAATCTCCGAATGGGACAAAATCAAAATCGGTAAGGTTAGGTAAATCTTCTGAAGTTTTGGAAAATGGAAGAATTGTAGGAATGCTTTACAATCGAAAGAATGATCCAAATAATTCTGATCATTTAATAAACCTCTTCTTGGATCCGATTGCCTCTTCTGGTGAATGGATTGTACATATAAAAGCCTTAAGGGCCTCAAATGGTGTTTACCATGCATGGCTAGAACGTGATGATTGCCCAGGATGTCAGCCTAGATTTGCTGCAAAACAGAGTAATAAATTCTATACCACAGGAACGTTGGCGAACGGCCATATACCATTAGTAGTAGGTGCCTATAATGCCTATTCAAGAAAACGGGAGGCACCTCCTTTTAGTAGTGTAGGTCCCACCAGAGATAATCGACAAAAACCAGATTTGGTTGGCCCTGGAGTCCATGAACTTGCGGCAAGATCAGACGCCAATCCCCACAAATGGAACTCAGAACTATATACTCGAAAATCAGGTACTAGTATGGCTGCACCACATGTAACCGGTACCGTTGCCTTATGCCTAGAAGCATCATCTCGTCCTTTGAGCTGCCATGAAATCCGGAAATTAATCCTAGGTAATACAGAAAATGTTTCCAACAATGTAAAATACCCCATCAGATATGGACATGGTTACCTTGATATAGCAAAAGCAATTCGGTCAACTTTGGCTTTATCAACGCCAAGCAAAGTCCAGAAAGAGTTTCCTACTACTAGTTTGAAAGAAGTAGTTTATCCTGAAAAGACGAACATAATGAAAGAAAAAATTAATGAAGCAATTGCTGAAATTGACAATTTATTAGTGCTATCTACTCTTGAGGGTTCAAAAATAGATCTACTTGCTGAAATCATGCAACCATCAGAAAGATCTAGGAGTACAATTTGTACTGATCCTGATGAATTATACGGCAATATTGTTTATAAGAGAAACGGTCAGATTTCAAAAACGATTGCCAAAAATTTTGAGGTCCTTGCATTGCCTGGGGAATCACTTGAAGCACCTCCCCAAAGAGGTGACCTATTATTACGTGCTGCTTTGGGTGATCCTGGATTAGGTCATGTTGCAATGATTTCGGAATCTACTTTAACTTCCGATGAGGAGCTTTCGGAGTTCGCTTTAGCATCTGAAAGTCAACAACCTGGCTTCTACTCTACGATTATTGAAGGAGGTAGTTTTCCACATACGCTTAGAGATTTTTTTGCCAGACGTATATTAGATCATAATGGAGAAATGCCTGCTGGTCAAGTACTTCTTCGTCCTAGGCTTTTTAATGTTAAGGAAAATTATGAAGAGTCATTTGATGAAGTTAATAATACCGAGGATATATCAGTAATTGGTGCCTCCAGATTTTTTACCAATACCACAAAGGCTTCCATTGCAACAATCGGTTTCGAGTTTGATATCCATTTTGGTCTCTTAGAACCAGTAGTAGATGCTAAAGGAG
The DNA here is from genome assembly GCA_938009735.1 of uncultured Flavobacteriaceae bacterium. Lineage (GTDB taxonomy): Bacteria > Bacteroidota > Bacteroidia > Flavobacteriales > Flavobacteriaceae > Maribacter_C. The sequence goes on along the minus strand of CALLIG010000292.1, from coordinate 3,780 downwards.
TGGAAATGCCTGAGATAGGTGATAAAATCACAAATCACGAGGATAGTAAGGATGGATTTCATGTAAAACTTGACGGTCCGCGTTTTGAGATTGCAACAAAACCTTTTACAATTGATAATAAAGGGAAAAAAGAATTCAATAGTACTATTCTAAATATTCTTAAGTTTTCAAATGAATTAAAAAAGCGGTGTAGAGATTTTGGAAAACCAAAAAACATTGATATTCCTGGTGTAAAAGGTAAACCCCGTCCTTTCACTCATCCAAAAACATTAATCAAAGACCTTCCCATTACCCGTTTGCCTTTCAAAAAAAGACTTCGCAAAAATTGTCGGATGTGGGCATCACCTCAAGCAACAATTACTATTCCGTTATCAAGAGTTACTAACCTAATAACAATAATTAAGAAAAGCGAAGGAAAAGGTAGGGGCGTTGCATTAACAGGTGATAAGAAAGGTAATCAACCTCGCATGGGTCTTCGATCTTTAGCTCTATACAAAGCAATGGTAGTGGTCAATAAATCAAGAAATGAAATTATAGCAAACTCTGCTAAATTGAAACTTAGTGATGGAACCATCATCACCTCATTGACCTATTCTGAAAATTTTCGGGGATTTTTGATTTTATTAGTTAGTTATCTTTTTACAAGCGAGTTAACATATGATTTTTCGGAACCAAATCCAGCTGATTACGAAGCATTAGCAAAAGCTTATCTTCCAATTAATGTAAAAACTCCCTTCCATGATATTTTTCAGAAATTATTGTCAACAAAGGAAAGATTGTTATTTAGAGAATTGTACGCTAACAGAGGGAGACCCAGACAGCGTCTATTTAAATTAGTTGATGGAAAAGTAATTCTTAGCTCAGGAAATAAAAAACTATTCCCGCCTGGACGAATTGAATTAGGTCGGGGAATTGTTTTTAACAGACAAACTGATAGGTTTGGGAAAGTGCCAACTTGGAATGACTTGATAGATCACACTTTAGACTCAAGTCATGAAAGCTGGGGAAGAAGATTAATTGTTAGTGATTCTAAAATGATTGGTATTGATAAAACAAATCCTAGGGTTGCATTGGAACTCCGTCGAATTGGTTTTAATGCAGTATTTGATTTTCAATGGAAATATTTGATGAGGCGAATCTTCTCGATCACAAAAAAGCTAAACTCATAAGGTGGTCGGCTTGAAATTATGAAAGCGGTTAATTAAATATAATTTTCAGATAACAATTCTTACAACTGACATCATTTGATTTCAATATTGATTAATAAATCCAAACAAAACTAAAAGTCACCTATTCGGTGAGCACAAATTCCTCACCCTCTCAAAACCTCAATATACAGGCCATTCGAAAAGGAGTTCGATTCTCTCCGGCTCCACTATTACTCACAACTGTGTTGTGGTTAAAAACAAAAATCCCATCAAGTTCGCTTGTTTGGGATTTTTGTTTTTAGACACGAAAGTTTAAATAGGAAATCATAAACGTTTAGGATTTCCCTTTTTAACTAATATTTTTAGAATACCAGCTAGTAGGTATTAAAACTCAACCAAAGCAATCAATCTTAAGTTCTATCGTAGTTATACTTGGCAAAAGATGGAATGAAGATTAAGGCTAAACTGCTAATTCCCAAAGCAAGTAGAAGACCTCCGGTTATTGGGCCAAACTCCCAATGCAATATTCGTAATAGTATCCCTAGAAGAGTAACTATTGATGCTAAAGTTCCTGATACATACGTTAGTTTTTTCATTACTATATAGTTTAGTTGTTATAGTATTAAAACTAGTTTTTTTGTTATATATTATAAATCTACCAAATATCTGGCACATTAAATGCCACCCTTTTCGTAAAATGTCTGAAGTCCAAAAAAGACATAGGTTTAAACTTCCCCTTTCATTTATAATCCAGTTTAGGTATTCTCTCATTACCTTATGATATACCTCATAGAGGATATTTCGGCGCATTCGATTCTCCATTAAGTTTGAACATTATGTATTCAAAAATTGATACTCCATTTATAATTGAAAAAAAATATAACGAAAAAAAGTCTATTTTTTATTCATTTTAATCATAAGATAATTTGTAGGAGCACAATCTGATATCGATTTCATTTCTGATAATTATAGTGGTTTATGGCTTAATTGTGAATCCGGGAAACATTTCTGATTCTAGAACAAAAATTGGGATTAATCTATTTCTCGCTAGTGGTCTTTTGGATAAGGATTGTACGAATCTTACGCTTTCAAACGTCACCGACTTGTTATGGGTTACTTGTTTGGAAGAGGTTTCGAATCTCTCAGGCTCCTAGATAGAAGTCATCTGAAAGTGGCTTTTTTTAATACGCTAGGCGAATCGAAGCCAACGCTTCATCTCACACCTTAAATTAAAATGTCATTTACTTCACCTTAAAATCACGAAAGCCAAAAATTATTTTCTTCTAGATGTTAACCTTTCTAACAAGCACTTCATGAAAGGGCAAACAATACAAATTTTAATAAATAAAAACTTTTAATTATGAAAACAAAGATGAACAACACTAGAACTATTTTTAATTTAAAATCAATAGGTAGCACTACGCGTAACATTCTTAGAATGAGCTTGATGGTCTTAGCCCTATTTATCATCTCATGCGATGGTGAAGATGGCATGGACGGTATAGATGGTATTGCAGGTACTGCAGGAACAAACGGAACTGATGGAGCCCAAGGGGCAGCTGGGGAAAATGGTAATGCCAACGTTATTGCTTCCGACTGGTTAGATACGGATTTCGATAATCAATCAACTACTTTTACAGATTTCGATATAGAGATACCGAATCTTACTAGGTCGGAGATAGATGAGTCGGCCATTCTAGTCTATTTATATGATAGTTTTACGATCTACTCAGCACCCTATGTAACTCGTTTTCGAACATTTAATTACAGGTTGCGAAGTAATAGTGATGATGGTTATGATTTAATATTAACTGGCCAGACAATGGATGGAAACGCGTATACCTTTGATTGGATGGAGGAATTCCGTTATGTAATAATACCCCAAGGAGTATCAGCATCAGGAAAATCAGCTGGCATCGACTACAATAAAATGTCTTATGAAGAAGTAATGGATCATCTTGGATTAGACTACTAAAATTAGAAACTCTTAATCTTAAAAAAACCGAGACAATGTCTCGGTTTTTTTATGTCAAAATTTTAAAAATCGAACTACATAAAGTAATACTCATTAAAACTATTTCGATTGGCAATGCTACTGATAGTGCGCTATAATCAGTAGTACAAGAACCTTAAAACTAGCTTACAAAATGGATACTTAATAGTATCAAAAAGCCTGGTAGTTCAGCGAAAACTAGAATTAAAAGCTAATCAAGTCTTCTTTTTACCTCCAGCATGTTAACCTTTATGCTTAACACCACATTAAAATAAAAACGCTTAGCACATGATACCCTAGGCTTTTCAAATTAACAGTAAGCAACATAACAAATCAGATACCATGTCACTCATGTTAGATTATACACTTTCAGATACCTTAAAGCAAGTAGCACATATTTCACAAGCTATTGCAAAAGAAAATGGACATACCTGTTATTCAGCTCCTCATTTATTAAAGGCTTTGTTACACAAGGATATTGGGTTGCTATCTTTTATTGAAGGTATGGGGCAAGATGGGTATTATGTAGAAGAATGGGCAGAGGTACGCATAGAATCCCTTCCAAAGACTACAAAAATTCCTGCGAACCTTTTGGGAGATATTGCTGTCGAGACTGTTTTTTATGAAGCAGATCATATC